>JBDGQF010000156.1:0-7320 GCA_042219255.1 Halobacterium sp.
GTCGGCTCGTACGCCCACCACCAGCCAGCGACCGTCGCGTTCTGCCACGACCACGGCGTCGACCCGCGCGGCCCCAGCTGGCAGTACGACTGGTGCGTCGACCCCAGTGTCACCTCGGTCGACCAGCGCGACCCACTCGAGGCCACGGTGACCATCTCGCTCGACGGCGACGAACTCCGCCTGACGTTCGACGACGACGCGGCACTCCTGCGCGAGGAACGCGTCGAACGCGACTGACTGACTGCGACACCTACACAGCCGTGTGAACGTCTCTTCGCAGACTGCTTACGTGGGACGCGGGGCTACGACTGTGCGCCGGACTCCCGGCGCTGACACATGGCCCTCCGACGACGCTACTACGCCTACCGCGCGACCACGTTCCCCGGGTTCGTCTTCCCCATCGGGACGCTGTTCCTGCTCGCCCGCGACCTCTCGTTCACCGGCATCGCCACCGCCGGCGCCGTCGGCATCGCCGTCGGCGTCCTCGGCGAAGTCCCCACTGGCTACGTCGCCGACCGGCTCGGCCGCCGGAACACGCTCGTCGCCGCCGCCGTCGCGCACACGCTCGCGCAGGCCGGCTACCTCCTCGTCTGGTCGGTGCCCGCCGCTGCCGTCGTCGTCTCCGTCTCCGCGCTCGCCGAATCCCTGCAGTCCGGGACGCTCGACGCCTGGCTGTACGACGTGCTCGCCGACCGCGGCGAGGGCGACGAGTACACCGCCGTGTTCGGACGGGGCGAGTCAATCAGGCACTACGCCGGCGCGGTCATGCTCATCGCCGCCGGCCCGCTGTACGCCGCCGACGTCACGTACCCGTTCTACGCGATGGCCGTCGTCAACGCCGCGTCCGTCCTCGCACTGCTGTTCCTCCCCGAAGCGGCCGTCCACGAGGACGACGAATCGTTCTCCGTCCGGCAGGCCGCCGCGACGATACGCGGCGCGCTCTGGTCGCGGCACCTCCGGTCGTACGTCCTCTACGCGGCGCTCGCGACAGCCGTCATCCGCGTCTCCATGGAGTACCTCCAGCCAATCGCCGTCGACGCGCTCGCGTTCCTCCCGGGCGACCCGGCGGCGAGCATCGGCGTGCTGTACGCCGCGTTCACGGTGCTCTCCGCGGCCGCCAGCGACCGCGCCGCCGCCGTCCGCGACCGCCTCGGCGTCCGCGCGATACTGCTCGGCGGACCGCTGCTGACAGCGTGCCTGTTCGCCGCCGTCGCGTTCGCCCCCTGGCTCGCGCTCCCCGCGTTCGTCGTGATGCGGCCGACCGGCGCAGTCGTCCGCGCCGTCCGGTCGCGGTACCTGAACGCGCGCATCGACTCCGTCGGCCGCGCCACCGTCATGAGCGCCGCCGCGCTCGCGTTCTCCACGGTCCGGTTCCCCCTCCTGCTCGGCGCCGGGGTCGTCGCGGACGCCTTCGACCCCTACGTCGCGCTGAGCGCCGTCAGCGGGACGTTCCTCGTCGCCGCGGCCGTCCTCTGGCTCGTCGAAGTGCCGATTCGCGCGGCACACGCCAGCGACGCCGCGCTCGCCGACTGACACCGACCGGTGTGTGGCGCGCTCCCGTGCCTGCACCACGTACTAAATGGGGTGTGGTCGTACCCTCAGGCATGTCGACGCCGGACTTCGAGGCGACCGCGGACGCCTTCGGCCTGCTCGCCGACCCCGTGCGCGTCGAGATTCTCGTCGCGCTCTGGCAAGCCGACGAGACGCCGGTCGCGTACTCCGCGGTGCGGGACGCGGTCGGCCTCCGGGACTCCGGTCGCTTCAACTACCACCTCTCGAAGCTCACCGACCACTTCGTCGAGAAGACCGACGACGGCTACCGGCTCCGGCCGTCCGGCATGGTGGTGTTGAACGCCGTCTACGGCGGGTCGTACGTCGACGCACCCTCCCGCGAGAACCTGGACGTCGCGGGGTCGTGTCCGTCCTGCGACGGCGCCCTCGAGGGCGTCTACGACGCGGGGATGTTCCGCGTGGTCTGCCGGGCGTGCGGCGACCAGTTGTTCCTGTTGTCGTTCCCACCGCGCGGCGTCGAGCGCCGCGACGACGACGCGCTCGTCCGCGCCGTCTCGCTGCACGCCCGCGCCCACACTCGCCGGGCGCACGGCGGACTCTGTCCGTTCTGCGGCGGGCGCATGGAGCGCGCGCTCGAACTGGACGCGGACACGAGTCTGCCGGTGTCGACGCTCCTCCGCGGCGAGTGCGCGAACTGCGGCGTGAGCAACCGCATGAGCGTCGGGTTCGCGGTGCTGGAACACCCCGCCGTCGCCGGCTTCCTCTACGACCGCGGCGTCCCGGCGGACGCGCCGCCGTGGCGCTTCGACTGGTGTCTCGGTGACGACGCCATCGCAGTCGAGTCCCGCGACCCGCCGCGCGTCACAATCGACGTGACCGCCGGCGACGGGACTGCCGACCGACTGCGCGTCACCGTCGACGAGCACGGCGACGTAACAGAGACGACCACGCTTCAACGATGACAGACTCCTCCAAAGCCACCCTACTCGACCCAGAATCGCTCCGTGAAGACGACGCCGTCGACGTCCAGGACGTCGTCCACGACGTCGCTGCCGACGACTACGCGGACGTGGAGTCACTGGACAGCCACGTCGTGGTCGGCGTGACTGACAGCGGCAGCGTCCTCCTCCAGAACGACGGCCACCACGGCTGGACGCTCCCCGCGTTCCCAGTCGCGGACGACGACGACTGGCTCGCGGTGGCGCACCGCGAGTTCGAAGCCCTCACCGGAACGCGCATCTCGATTGAGGCGCCCCTCCGACTCCGGAGTCGCGAGTACCGAGTCGTCGACGGTGAGGAGAGCGCGACGGTACGCGACCTCGTCGTCCGCGGGACGCCGGCCACCGGCCTCCCGGCCGACCCCGAGAGCCGGGTGGACGGCACCGACCTCCGGTGGGACGACGCCGTGCCGGACGACGCGCCGGAGCCGGTGGCAGATGACATCTCGCTGTTCGTGGAGTGAGCGGCGAGGCGTCGCTGGACTCCGCTCGGAGGTGTTGCGAACAGGCGGCGGACTGCTCCCGGCGCGCGCTGCCGCGCTACTGCGTCCTGGCGCGCCGGGCGGCGGTCACGTCACGCACCAGGGTGGCCGCGTTCTGGTATTTGAACCTCCGTGACCGGTTCTGGGACTGGCCGGCGCCCCTGGCGGAGTGCGCGTTCTAGAACCCGAAGACGCCCATGAGTGATTTGGCGAGGCTGCGGACGACGAGGCCGAGGCCGACGAGGACGAGCACGATGCCGAGGGCGACGACGGGGGCTTCGATGGCGACGATGGCGATGCCGGCGAGGAGGACGAGGACGCCGATGACGCCAGAGACGCCGAGTTTATCGAGCATGTGGGTGACGAGCGCCACCATCGGTGTAAGCGTACTGGTCGCTGGCCGGCCTTCGGATTCCCGCGAGTGTGTAGGGTTTAAACCGCTCGCTGCCCTTTCTCCAGTCATGAGCGACGACGACGGTGGACGGAAGAACCTGCGAATGCCCGAGGAGGACGAGGTATTCGCGGAAGTCACCGACATGCTCGGCGCGAACCGAGTACGTGTTCGTTGTGCTGACGGTAAGGAGCGGACCGCGCGCATCCCCGGACGGATGCAGAAGCGAATCTGGATTCGCGAGGACGACATCGTGCTCGTGGAACCGTGGGACTGGCAGGACGAGAAGGCGGACGTGGTGTGGCGGTACGAGAAGTCGGAGGCAGACCAGTTACGTGAAGAAGGACACATCGAATGACGGTGAGGCGGCGGTGACCGACGAGTACGGTCTCGCCGAAGACACCGAGGGGGCACCGGGCGACGAGTTCGAGGAGATAGACGTCTCTGACACGGAGGCCGACCGCATCGCGCGGCGCCGCGACCGGGAGTTCGAGCAGTTCCGCGACCGGTTGAAGGACGCCGACCAGTTCAAGGTGACCGACGGCGCGTTCGACGACGCGACGTTCGCCGCCATCTACAAACTGGTGCAGGACGGCCACGTCGGCGCGTTCGGCGGCCCGATTTCGACGGGAAAGGAGGCGAACGTCTACGAGGCGCTGGACGGCGACGGCGGCGACGTCGCGGTGAAGATTTACCGCATCAACGCGTCGAACTTCCAGCAGATGCGGGCGTACCTGGAGGGCGACCCGCGCTTCGAGGGGATTCGCGGCGACAAGAAGGCCGTGGTGCTGGCGTGGACGCAGAAGGAGTACTCGAACCTCCAGCGCGCGGCGGAAGCCGGGGTGCGCGTCCCGCACCCGATCGCGGTGCAGCGGAACGTCCTGGTGATGGAACTCATCGGCCAGGAGGGGGACGCGGCGCCGACGCTGGCGGACGTGAACGTCCAGAACCCGGACACGGCGTACGAGGTCGTCCGCGAGTACATGCGGCGGTTGTACGACGCCGGCCTCGTGCACGGCGACCTCTCGGAGTACAACCTCGTGGTGTACGACGGCGAACTCGTCGTCATCGACGTCGGGCAGGCGGTGACCGTCCACCACAACCAGCACGACGACTTCCTGCGGCGCGACTGCCGGAACGTCGCGAACTTCTTCGCGCGCGAGGGCGCGGACGCCGACCCGGACGACCTCTACGAGTACATCGTGGAGCACGCGTCGCCGCGGTCGGACGACGACACCGACGACCCGCGGACCGCGGACGGGACGGGGAGTGACGACGCGGAGTGACGGAGCGCGCTCCGCGAGACTTGCGGCGAGGAACCTACGCCAGAGCCGTGGCGCCGTTCAGTCGTCGTCGACGCGGGATTCGTCGCCGAACGCGGCGTCGTCGCCGGTGGTGATGATGGTCTCGAAGTCGGTGTCGCGGCCGGCGTCGTCGGCGACGAGACTCCAGAGGCCGGCGGCGATGCAGACGGCGGCGACGCCGTGCACGAGGTGGATGTACGCGGGCGCGAGTCGGCCGACGACGGGGCCGGTGGCGGCGTACAGCAGGAGGCCCGCGGTGATGAGTTCGAACAGCCGCGGGTAGTGGACGACCGTCGTCTCCGTGTAGAGGAGGTAGAAGAGGCCGACGGCGGCTATCGTCCCGAGCGCGAAGTCCGCGGCCGCGATGGTGCTGACGTCGACCATCAGTCAGTCACCCCGGCGCTCATACGGCGGTGCAAGACGATTGCGTACGTGGCGAACACGACGAGCAGCGCGAACCCACCGGTCTCGACGAGCAGCGCGACAGACGTCAACTCTGGGTAGACAATCAGAAACGGGTGGTAGAGCGCGAGCACGGCCATGAACGCGGGCAGCACCGACAGCAGGCGGCCGAACGGCGACCCGCGGAACCGCAGCCAGGCCTGCACGGCGAGGACGAAGCCGGCGGCACCGACCAGGCTCGCGAACAGCGCTGATAGCTGGTACGGCGGGTGTGCTGTCACGCTCGCCACGAGGCAATCCCGGACAATAAGTGTGGGTGTCGGTGACAAACACTGGCGCGCGGCGGTGGGCGGTCGCCCGCTGTGGCGCGCGGTGGCGCGGTGGTTCCGCAACGCTTTTTCCGCCCAGTCGTGGTACTGACACGTATGCAGTCCGCTCCCGCAGGCTGGCGCTGGCGCGTTCCGGGAGCGGACAGTCTCGCCGCAGCGGCCTGACGGGCGTCACCCGGCCGGGCCGCGGGCGCGGCTCACTCGCTTCTCTCGCGCACCGCCCGCGTCCCAGCCACGACTCCACCACACACATGCCAGCCGACTCCGACACGGTCACGCCGTACAGCGTCGAGGGCGACGTCGACTACGAGCGACTGCTCGCCCAGTTCGGCGCAGACGCACTGACACGCGACCAACGACAGCGCTTCCCCGACCACCCGCTCGTGCGCCGCGGCCTGTTCTACGCGGGCCGCGACGTCGAGGACTTCCTGGCGGCCGACGAGCAGTCCGTCGTCACCGGAATCGGGCCGTCCGGGCCGATGCACCTCGGGCACGCGATGGTGTTCTACTTCGCGAAGCGACTCCAGGACGAGTTCGGCGCGCGCGTCTACGTCCCCGTCTCCGACGACGAGAAGTACTGGTTCAAAGCCCAGACGCCCGCCGAGACCACCGACTACCTCCGCGAGAACCTCCGCGACCTGCTCGCGGTCGGCTTCGACCCCCAGCTGACGCGCGTCGTCGTGGACACCGAGGACGCCGACGTCGTCTACCCGCTCGCGACGGCGTTCGGGAACGACGTCACGCACTCCACGCTCGAAGCGGTGTACGGGACGCCCGAGAACGCCGGCCAGGGGTTCTATCCGGCCGTGCAGACCGCCCACCTCCTGCTCCCCCAGCTCGTCCACGGCGCCCACGAGACGCTCGTCCCCATCGCCGTCGACCAGGACCCGCACGTCCGCGTGAGCCGCGACGTCGCCGCGAAAGCCCGGTATCCCGTCCGGAAGCCCGGCGCGCTCCTGATGCAGTTCCTGCCGTCGCTGTCCGGCCCCGGGAAGATGAGTAGCTCCGAGGGCGTCTCCATCCGGCTCACCGACGACCCGGAGACGGTACGCGAGAAAATCCGGGAGCACGCGTTCACGGGCGGGCAGGCCAGCGTCGAGGCGCACAGGCGCGAGGGCGGCGACCCCGAGGTGGACGTGCCGTTCCAGTACCTGTCGGCGTTCTTCGAACCGGACGACCGCAGGCTCGCGCGCATCGAGCGCGACTACCGCGAGGGCGCGTTGCTCTCCGGCGAACTGAAGGAACTCGCCGCCGACCGAATCGTCGAGTTCCTCGAGGGCCACCAGCGCCGCCGCGCGGCAATCGCGGACGTCCGCGACGAACTCGCGGCGTACCGGCTCACTGACGACGAACGCGAGCGTGCGCGAGACGCCGTCGGGTTCGGGCGGTAATCCAGTCGGTCACGGCCGGCGGGGCGACACGGCGGAACGCTCATGGCGCTCGACTTACCTCGTTGACACATGACCGACGACGCAGAGGACGCGTTCGCGGCCGTCGCGGACGAACTCCGCGTGGCAATCCTCCGCGAACTCTGGGACGCCGACGGCCCGCTGGCGTTCTCCGACCTCCGCGGCCGCCTCGACGTCCGGGACTCCGGCCGGTTCAACTACCACCTCGGAAAGCTCCGCGGCCGGTTCGTCGAACAGACCGAGGACGGCTACCGGCTGACCCTCGCCGGCCGGCGACTCGTCGGCGCGCTGTACTCCGGCGTCTACACAGAGGACGAGACAGTCGGCCCGACGCCAGTCGACGGGTCGTGTTTCGAGTGCGGCGGCCCGCTTCGCGCGCGGTACGAAGACCAGTCCGCCGTCGTGGACTGCGCGGACTGCGGCATGACCGTGGTCGGCAGCGAGATGCCGCCGGCGTTCGTGGACGGCCGCGAGGACGACCTGGCGTCGGCAA
>JBDGQF010000157.1:0-7317 GCA_042219255.1 Halobacterium sp.
GCGGACACCGCCCAGCAGGTCGTCGGCGGGTTCCTGCTCGCGGGCCCGTTCGTCGTCACCGAAGAGGTGTGGCTGCTCGCCCACCGGATGCAGTGGTTCCACGTGCTCGCGACCATCGGCATCGTGTTCGGCATCGGGTACGGCGCGCTCTACGAGGCCGACGACGACCGCGACCCGGACAGGGAAGCCGACGTCGCGGGCGTCCCAGTCCGCTTCGTCTCCCTGATGGGCGTCGCGTACGGCGCCGTCCTCGTCCTCGCGGTCGCGATTACGGCGCCGACGACGTTCGCCACGCAACTCGAAATCGGGACGGGAGTCGGCGTACTCGCGCCGTTCACCGCGAAAGCCGTCTGCGTCGGCGCCATCTTCAGCGTGGTCGGCGCCGCCACCGCCGACAGCGTGTTCTAGGCGGCCCGACGACCGCTGCCACCCGTTCGCGTCCGAGCGCGTTCGGCAACCCGGAAGGTTAAGACGGCGTGGGCGCTTCCCCCACGGTATGGACTACGACCTCGCCATCGACGGCGCCCCCGACTCCGTCCCCGGCGGCACCGTCGTGCTGTTGCTCCACCCGAGCACCGGCGAGACCGACCGCATCGACACCGACTTCCTGAAGACCGACACCGACCACTTCCTCGTCGTCTCCACGCGCACCACCGCCCGCGAGGTCACGCAGAAACTCGAGTACTACGACGTCGACGAAGACAAGGCCGAAATCCTGGACACGCTCTCCGTCGACCGCGGCTACTCGCGCCGCGGCGCCAGCCACATCCACTACGTCTCCGCGCCCGACGACGTCGACGGCATCCTCGCCGCCGTCGAACAGTTCCTCACGGACAACCCCGGGAAGCGACGCATCAGCTTCGACTCTCTCACCGAACTGGCGTACTACGCGGACGAAGACCGCGCCGTGGACGCGCTCGGCCGCCTCGGTACGCTCCTGGACGAACACGACGCCGTCGCGCTCGTCCACGTCTCCGACGAAGTCCACGACGACGACACCCTCGACGCGTTCCGCGCGGAGAGCGACGTCGTCGTCGAACTCGACCAGGACGGCGACGTCGCGACCGACTACTGACGGCGCGAGAAACTACTCGTCTCCGGTCTCGTTTGCAGTCCTGTCGTCGACGTCCGCGGCGGCGTCGAACACTTTCTGCGCCCACTTCACCGCGTAGTCGGCGCCGTGCCGGCGGTACGCGACGGTGTCCAGTGCCGCGAACGGCGCGGGGACCTCGACGTCGTGTTTCACGGCGCTGCACGCCAGTTCGGCGGCGTCCGAGAACGACGTCTCGCCGCGCGCCACCTCCCTAGAGAGGCCGTCGAGGCGGCCGGTGAGTCGGTCGCCGGCGTCGACCCACGCGTCGTAGAGCGCCGGGTAGTCGTCGGCCCAGGTCTCGAACTCCTCGCGCGTGTGGAGGCCGCGGTAGGCGTCACAGCACGCCGCGGCGAGCTGGTAGACTGACGCCGGGTCGGCGTCCACGGCGTCGTCGAAGTCGCGGTACTGCTCCTCGAAGAAACCGAGGAACTGCTCGGGGAGCCCCAGGCCGGCTTCCACGAGCGCTTCCGCGACGAGGAAGTCCGCGAACTCCTCGGGCGTCCCCTCGATTCTGGCTTTCACGAAGACGACCGGCGGGTCGGTCTGGGTCGTCCACGCGACGGCGCCGTCCCCGGGCGACCCGACGACGAAGTCGTTCGACGCGATGCGGTACAGCATCTGGGGGGCGTCCTCGGGCAGCCAGTCCGTGCTGTACTCGTGGGTTGTGATGGCGTCCGTGAGGAGCGCGAGGTCGTCGCGGTGTTCGGGCGGCAGCGTCTGGAAGTCGCGGTCGCAGTCCAGGACGAGCGCGCCCGGCGCGTACTCGTCGCGGACGGCCGCCAGTCCGCCCGAGAGGTCGCGCTCGGAGAACATCTACGCGACGTTCGCGACGATAATCAGCGAGAGAATCGCGGCGATGCCGACGGTGGCGACGACGTACTTCGTTGCCGTGCTCATACCCGTTGCTTCGACCGCTGGGCCTTAAATTGGTAGCGTTCGCGGCGGCACGGGCGGCGAGAGCCTGACGGCAAATTCGTCAGTCGGCCTCGGTGGGCGTGCGGGCGCCGTACGCGCGCCACGCGCCGGACTTGAACCGGAGGAAGTTGACGGCGGCGCGCGCGTACATGTCGCCGAGGATGGCGGCGAAGATGGCCGTCAAGCCGAGGCCGAGGCCGGGCGAGACGGCGGGCACCGTGACCGCGCCGAGCGAGAACGGGCCGATGGCGAAGCCGGCGGGGAGCGCGGCGAACGCCAGCGGCAGGCGGACGACGTACGTCCCGAGGAGGCCGCCGTAGAACGGCCAGCGCGTGTCGCCGGCGCCGCGCAGGCCGCCGCGGAGCGTCCGCGAAATCGAGAACCCGGCGACGCTCAACCCGAACAGGCGGATGAACGTCACGGTGAGGTCGAGGTTGCTCGCGCCGAACACGCGCGCAATCGGGACGGCCGCGGCGACCAGGCCGGCGCCGATGAGCAACTGGGTGACGAGCGCGATGCGCAGCGTCTGCCAGCCGTAGTCGGCGGCCTCGTCCGGGTCGCCCGCGCCGAGTTGCTGGCCGACGAGCGTCGAGGACGCCGTCGCGTACCCCCACGCGGGCATCAGCGCGAGCAGCATGACGCGGCGGCCGATTGCGTAGGCGGCGACGACCGGCGTCCCGAGCACGCCGAGGACGAACAGGAACGGGAACCGGCCGAGCGTCCGCGAGAGCCGCGTGCCGGCCAGCGGGAGCGCGACGCGGACGATTTCGTACGCGACGTCCCAGTCCCACTGTTTGCCGCCGGGGCGGAGGCTGACGCTCCACCGGCCGGACAGCAGGACGGCGAAGAACACGAGGCCGGCGACGGTGTTCGCGATGGCGGTGCCCCAGGCGGCGCCGACGACGCCGAGTTTCGGGACGCCGAGGAGGCCGAAGATGAGCACGGCGTTCAGGACGATGTTCGTCGGGAGCGTGACAAGGCGGACGTACATCGGCGTCTTCGTGTCGCCGGCACCCGCGAGCGCCCGCGCGGCCGTCATGCTCCAGAACCGGAACGCGACGGAGAGCATGACGACGCGGAGGTAGTCCGCGCCGAGCGCGGCGGTCTCCGGGTCGCTGGCGAGCATCCCGACGAGGGGGTCTGCGTACAGCCACGTCCCGACCGTGATGGGAATCGAGATGAGCAAGGAGAGCCACAGCGACTGCTTCAGCGCGAAGTCGGCCTCGCGGTGGTCTTCGGCGCCCTTCAGGCGGGAGACGACGCTAATCGTGCCGCTGGTGAGCGCGAGCGCGAGGCCGAACGGGATGAAGTAGAACTGGAACCCGAACTCGAGGGCGGCGACCGCGACCTCGCCGGCGGCGATGCTCACCATCAGGAAGTCCGTCGTGCGGAGGAGCGTGCGGAGGCCGCCGGTCACCATCGCCGGGAGCGCGAGGTCGAACGCCTCCTCGCCCTTCCGGCGGTCGACGAGACCGAACCGCGCGAGCAGCGCGGGGAAGGCGGCGACGAGGGCTTCCACGCGGCGGCGAGTGGCCGCGAGCGCGGCCTGCGCGGTGCCGCGAAACGTCATCTATCGGAGTGGAACGGCCGTACCGGAAAACAACTTCGGCACGCGGCAAGCGCGGACGGGTTCGACTGGAAGCGGTGGGCGTAGTGGTGGAGGGGTTCGACTGGAAGAAGCGGGCGTAGTGGTGGAGGGGTTCGACTGGAAGAAGCGGGCGTAGTGGTGGAGGGATTCGACTGGAAGAAGCGGGCGTAGTGGTGGAGGGATTCGACTGGAAGAAGCGGGCGTAGTGGTGGAGGGATTCGACTGGAAGCGGTGGATGGAGTGATGGAGAAATCGACTGGAACCGATGGATGGGATTGAATGTGAATCCGACTGGGAGCCGTGGATGGGGTGTCGTCGTCGCCGACGACGGTGAGAAGTGGGACTGTCCGCGGGGTGAGGGTGCGTGTTACTCGTCGTCCGTCTCCCAGGCGTCCGGCACTTCGATGACGTACTGGCCGTCCTCCTGGAGCGCGATGATGTACTCCTGGCGGTCGTACAGTTCCATGAGGTTGAGTTCGTACTGGCCGGGCGCGACGATGCGGATGGACTCGAACTGGTCGTTCAGTTCCGAGCGCAGTTCCTCGAGGTCTGGCCGGTCGTCCGGGTCGTCCGGTTCCTTGACGACGCGGCCGTCCGACGGCGCGTCAGGCAGCGAGTCCTTGTCGACGACCTCGCTGCGCGCGGACGCCTGCGCGGTGTCCTCGGAGTCCGCCATGTCGGCGCTGACGCCGGTGTCGGACTGCGACTGAGACTGGGACTGAGATTGGGACTGAGATTGGGACTGAGACTGGTCGGTGTCCGCACTCGTGGTGACTTCCGCGTCAGTCGCGGACTCGTCGACGCCCGAGTCGGGCGTTTCGGTGGACGGGGCTCCGTCGCCGCCCTCCGTTTCGGGTGCGTCCGGCTCCGGGTCGTCGAGGTCGACGCCCGAGGACGCCGCCGTCACCGCGTCCGGGTCGGAGTCGGCTTCAGTCGTCGACGCTCGCTCCCTACCGGTACGCTCCGCGGGCGGTTCCGGGTCGCTCGTGACGGCGTCGCGAACCTTGTTGGCCGCGCGGCCGACCGCGCCCGTGACCGACCCGCCCTCCGCTTCCGGCGGTTCGGCGTCCGACGGTGGCTGCTCGTCGGGGACGTCCCCGGGGTGGTACTGGAACTTGTTGCCGCCGCAGTCCGGGCACCCCGAGAGCATCTCCTTGGAGCCGTCCGCGAACACGTGCCCGCAGTTCGTACACTGGTGGGGCATTACTTGCGTGACACGAGCGCGCTGATGAGCGTCTCGTCCTTGTGCAGTGACTGAATCTGGTTCGCCGGGCCGATGACCGTCAGCTTCGACGTCTCCTCGCGCCCCATCAGGCGCCCGAGGAGGCTGGTGTTGTTCGCCTCGGACTGCGGGAAGCTCTCGATTTCGATGCCCGTGAAGTCGTCCGGGTTGATTTCGGTCATCGTCACCTCGATGAGCTTCGACTCCTCGTCGGGCGTGAGGCCGGCTTCGAGGACGACGATTTTGCCGTCGCGGACGCTGTCCAGAATCATCCGGATCTTCTCCATGGACGTCTTCCCGGACATGCGCTCGGCGCTAATCAGGTCGATTTGGACGCCGTCGCCGCCGGTCTCGCTCTGGGTTTCAGGCATCTTGGGTCACCCGAAGTACTCCGCTATCTTCTCGTAGACTTCGTCCATGTTCTCGCCTTCGAGCGCCGAGAGCGGAATCGTCTCGTGCTGGGGGAAGGCGTTGGACACGCGCTGGATGTTGGAGTCCTCGAGGTCGGTCTTGTTCGCGAGGATGAGCACCGGCAGGTCGCGGCTCTCGATGATGCCGATGAGCATCGTGTTCACTTGCGTGAACGGGTCTTCCGTGGAGTCCAGGACGTAGATGACGCCGTCGACGTCCTCGCGCAGCCAGTGCATCGCTTCCGCGACGCCCTCGGTTGCTTCGCGGGAGCGGCGCACGGCCTCCTCTTTCTCCATGTCGTGTTCGAGGAACTCCGAGTAGTCGACTTTCGTGGTGACGCCGGGCGTGTCGACGATGTCGATGTTGACGGTCTTGCCGTTGCGCTTGATTTCGACGTTCTCCTTTCTGCGTGCGCGCCGCGTCTCGTGCGGGATGTGGCTTTCGGGGCCGACGGCGTCGCCGGTCCAGTCGCGCGCGATGCGGTTCGCGAGCGTGGTCTTCCCGGCGTTAGGGGGCCCGTAAATCCCGATTCGTTTCGGCTCCGAGTCGTCGGCGAACAGGCTCGCCGACACCCGGGAGATACTGGATCTGAGTTCTGCGAACAGTCCCATCCTTGGCCTCCATACGCACCCCGCGCCTTGTATGCTTGACGCAGGATGCGGACGGTTAGCAGAATACACCCGCCGAACGGACTTAAACTTACGTCAGACGCCGATTTCGCGACGAACTGACGAGAGCGGGACACGTCCCCGCGGCGGCCACCCCGACCTTGCGGATTGAGAACGTTAAACAATCGGTCAGGTGGTTCTCCATCGAAGATGCGGGAGCAGTGAAAGCGAGTGCAGGAGTTGACCCGAGAAGTTGTTCGATTGAGTAGAGAGCCCGAGCGAGAGGTTTGGAAGATAGGGTTGAAAGAGAGAGCTGGCTGTTTCGGGACTGCGTCGAGCGGTTCGTACTCGCGTAGAGGAATCGAGAACGGGGAACGCCGAGGACGGAGGAAGCCGGGGACAGGAAAAGCAGAGGACGTGAACAGCCAATGACGGGGTTTGGAGAAGCGGTCGCGAACGCAGGGCGTGGTCGATGGACGACCGAACAGGAAGTGGGAACGAGACACCGGGGGTGAACGCCAGGAGTGAGCGGGGAGCGATGACGAGAGAGGCCCCCACCCCTTCGTTTCGAGTGGAGAGCACGAGGAGTGCGTGGTCGAAGCGAGAAATCCGGACGGGAGCGGTCAGACAAGACTAGTCCTAGACCACACAGTTACCTAAATTATCTATTTTGTCTGTATTACGGTTATTGTTTTAGCGAATGTGTCTTAGGTGTTTCCCATTCTAGTGGCGGTTTTCTCTCTCCACCCCTCGTGTTTTCGCGTTCCACCTGAAACGAAGGGGTGGGGGGCTGCGCCCCGTCCCTCATCCCAACCCCCCTGTTTCACTTGGAACGGATACTGACGGCCAATTCTCGGACAGAATTCTGAATCGTCGTTCCACCGATATCAGCATCGAGAAGACCCTCTTCGTTGGAATTCTCCACACACCACCGTTTCACTGGCGTGGTAACAATGAACAATCACTCTCGACCGGTATCCGAGAACCCCACTCGAAACGCTGCCAGGGAACTGCGATTTGCTAATCGACGAGCGCGGCACAGAGCGCACCGTAGCAAGAATCCGGTCTATGAACGTCGCGACGAGCACAGCAGCCCAGTCGACCTCGTGAGACTCCGGCACGCTGTCGCTCCCAGGACAGCTCGCATCCTGGGACAACGTTTCTCTTTCGCGCTAGACGGCCAACGACGTCGACCCACGACGTCGACCTGCAGACCGGTACCGCCGACAACCTCCCTACAGCAGACTAGGAATGAACCGACCCTGGATTTCCGCAACACCTCACTATCTCACTAGATTCCGCAACACCTCACTATCTCACTAGAACTCACCGCGACGCACTGGGTCGAACGCGACAGTTCTCACTGGCGGTGGCGCAGTTCGTGAAAAAGTTCGAACCGATTTGTGCCAGCTAGAACCAGTCGAAGGGGCGCGTCCACCCGAAACGCGGGGGTTCGGGACGTCGCGTCCACGCGGATTCA
>JBDGQF010000286.1:0-7287 GCA_042219255.1 Halobacterium sp.
CCGTGCGCAGGCCGACCCACTCGTCGACGACGTCGGCGTCCGCGAGTTTCGGGAGGGAGTCCGCCAGGAACTCCCTGGCTTCCTCGTGGAAGTCGTCGAGCACATCGGTCGGCGCGTCCGGGTCGAGCACTTCGCCGTCCTCGTAGTCCGTGAGGTACTTGCCGACGTACGCGCCGGTGTCGCCGACGGGCCGGACGTACCGTTTGGACTCGAACACAGCGAACGGCACGACCTGGTCGTCGCCCTCCACGACGAGAATCGGGCCGACGGTGTGCCGGAGCGGCGTCTCCACGCCCACGAGGTCGTTCACCTGGAGCGCCCACGGCCCCGCGGCGTTCACGACGGCGTCTGCCGGGATGACTTCCGCCTCCGTCTCCACCGCGGATACCCGGCCCTCGTCGTCCGTCCTGATGTCCACGACGCCGTCGCCCTCCCTGATTTCCGTGCCGTTCTCGCCCGCCCGCTCCGCGAAGTGCGCGACGAGTTCGTCGACATCGAAGTACCCTTCCTGGGGCGTGTAGAGCGCGCCCTCGTGGTCGGCGGACGCGAGACCGAAGTCAGCGAGCGAGTCCGCGTCGACCCACTCCGCGTCGTACCCGAACCCTCGGAGCGGTTCGACGGCGTCCTGGAGCGCGTCCGCGTACGCCTCCGTGTCGGCGACGGTCAACTGGCCGACCCGCTCGTAGGACAGCGTGCCGTCCTCGACTAGCGGGCCGTACGTCGCCCACGACCGCTCGCGGAGCGCTTCGTCGTACTCCGTGGGGTCTGGCTGCTGGGTCATGAAGATGGCCGCGGACGCGCTCGTCGTCCCGCCGCCGAGTCCGTCGCGCTCGCAGAGCGTCACTCTCGTCTCGTCTTCGGCGGCGAGCCTCGCGGCGAACGTGGTGCCCACGATTCCTCCGCCGACGATGACGACGTGCATGCAGGGGACTTCGGCGTAGAGCACGATAAACCCCGCTCCGGTGCCGGAGGCCGCCGCAGTCCGGACGGCGTCGTGGAGGGTAACCGCTAAACCCCTGGGCGCGAACCGGTCACGCACTCGAATGGCTGCGGACACGGACGGACTGGACACCGAGTTCTACGAGGTGGCGCCGGACGCGTCGCCGTCGGAGTTCCTCGCCGTCGCGAAAGTGTACGCGCGCGACGTCGTCGAGAACTACGGCCTGAACGTCGCTGTCAGCGACCTCGACTGGGAGGTGAGCAAGCGCGCGAAGCGCCGCGCCGGCGCCGTGAAGTACCGCGACAGCGCGCCACAGACCGTCTCGCTCACGTGGGAGTACTTCCAGGAGCACGGCTGGGGCGCCACCGCCAGCGTCGTCCGCCACGAACTCATTCACGTCCACCTCCTGAACGAGGACGGCGACGCCAGCCACGGCGACGCCTTCCGCGAGTGGGCGGACAGACTCCAGACCACGGTGCGCTGCGAGCGGTTCGCCGACCCGAACTACTGGGTGGTCTGCCGCGACTGCGACAGCAAGATGCCACGCTACCGCGAGTCCAAACTCGTCAAGAACCCCGAGTCGTACCGGTGTGGCGGCTGTGGCGGCGTGCTGTCCTCGCGGCCGGCAGACGCCGGTGGCGACTGAGACAGCACGGTGGCGGAGAGTTCAGAACTGCCGGCGGGAGCAAAAGTGCGAGACGGGAGCGAGAGAATGTTCGGCAGCGGCAGCGGTAGCGGGTCAGTGGAGTCCGGACTGGAGGGTTACTGGTCGACGTACAGCGTGTCGAGGATGAAGTCGTCGATGGCTTCGATGGCTTCCTCCGGGGCGTCCTCGTGGCCAAGCGAGATTTTCCGGCCGCGGGAGGCGTGGATGACGTCCGTGACGAGTTGGCCCATGCGTTCGGCGTCGACGTCGCGGAACTCGCCCTGCTCGATGCCGTCCTCGACGACGTCGACGATGCTGCCGCGCAGGCGGTCGTAGTGGTCGTTGAAGATGTCGCGGTGCTGGTCGTCGTTCTGGGCGTGCGCGTACAGTTCGTGGTAGACCTTCATGCGGTCCCAGTGCGTGAACTCGTCGAACTCCGGGCCGAACAGGCACTGTTCGATGCGCGCGCGCAGTTCATCGCGCGGGCCGGCGTCGGCGTCCACTTCGACGCTGCCCTCGTACTGGTCGATGACGTACTCGAGGAACGACGACAGGAGGTCGTACTTGCCGTCGTAGTGGTAGTGGATGACCTGCCGGGTCTTCTCCATCTCGTCGCCGATGTCGCGGAGGCGGAGGTCGGTGTAGCCGTGTTTGCTGATGGCCCGGAAGGTCGCCTCCATGATGACCTCCTGGGTGTCTTTCGCGGAGACCTTTCCCTCGGAGTCGCTCATGGTCGTACTCGGTCGGAGAGGCATATATATTGCTTGCCCCGAACGGAGACACCGCCACACTGTCTTACCGTGCAGTAAATTTTTAACCTCCTGGTCAAACAGTGCAGGTGGCATGTCAGAAACTATCATACGGAACGGGACGGTCGTCTCCCTCGACGACGACGTCGGCCAGCACGACGACGCGGACGTCCTCGTCGAGGACGGCGAAATCGTCGAAATCGGCCGCGGACTCACGCCCTCGACGTCGGACGCCGACGTCATCGACGCGTCTGACCACATCGTCCTCCCGGGGTTCGTCGACTCCCACATCCACCTCGCGCAGGCCCAGGTACGCGGCATCGCCGGCGACTGGTCGCTCATGAACGAGTACTTCGACCACATGCTCGGCAACATCACGGGCCTCTACCAGCCGGAGGACATGTACCTCGGCGGCCTCTTCGGCGCGCTGGAGAAACTCTACACGGGCACGACGACGGCCCTCGACTGGTCGTACCCGAACACGCTCGAACACGCCGAGCGCGCCGTCGACGCGCTCCAGGACTCCGGCCTACGAGCAGTGTACACGTACGGCCCGCCCGGTGACGACGCCGCGAAGTGGTGGTTCGACAGCGACGTCGGCCTCCCCGAGGAGAAGATTCGCAGCGTCTACAGCGAGAAAATCGAGGACGAAGACAGACTTAGTCTCGCGCTCGGCCTGCGCGGCCCGGACTTCTGCACGGACGAGACGGCGCGCAGCGACCTGGAACTCGCCCGCGACATGGACGCGCTCGCGACCATCCACATGGGCGCGGCGCTGTGGCCGTCGTCGGTGTACGGCGAGGACTACCAGGGCTTCGGCGCCATCCACGACATGCTCGGCCCGGACGTGAACGTCGCGCACGGCAACCACTTCGCCCAGGAGGACGTCGACCACGCCGTCGAACAGGGCGTCTCCTTCTCCACCACGCCGGAAGTCGAGATGCAGATGGGCCACGGCATCCCCGTCACGGGCAAAGTCATCGACGCCGGCGGCCGCCCCGCGTGGGGCGTCGACGTCTGCTCGAACGTCAGCGGCGACATGAGCACGCAGATGCGCGTCGGCATGCAGGTCCAGCGCATGTTCGACAACCAGGCAGTCCTCGAGGGCGACGAGGAAGTCACCGAGGTGAGCGTCACCTGCCGCGACACCCTCGAGATGGCGACCATCGAGGGCGCCCGCGCGCTCGGCCTCGAAGACGAAATCGGGACGCTCACGCCCGGCAAGCGCGCCGACATCGTGCTCATCGACACGAACGACTTCATGACGGCGCCGTCGCACTCCCCAATCGAGACGGCCGTCTTCCAGTCCGACCCCTCGCACATCGACACCGTGCTCGTCGACGGCGACGTCGTCAAGCGCGACGGCGAACTCGTCAACGACGCCGTCCACGAGGAGTTCGACCGGTTCGTCGCGTCCGGCCAGCGCCTCGTCGAGGAGGCCGGCCTCGAACTCTGACTACCGCCCGCGCATCGACACGACGAACACCTCCCATCCCCTCAATAAACGCACACATGCGAATCGGCCAGTACACGACGGCGGACGCGCAGGACAGTTGGTGCGGTGCGGTGACAGACAACGGCATCGTCGACCTCCCCCAGGCCGGCCGGGCGGCGGGCGTCGACATCCCCGACGACACGGCGGACTTGCTCGCGGAGTGGCAGTGGCGCCGCAAGGCAGCCCTCGCGGTCGAGTACGCCGAATCGACCGGCGAGTACGTCCACGACCCCGAGGACGTCGAACAGCTCGCGCCAGTTCGCAACCCGGGGAAAATCGTCTGCGTCGGCCTGAACTACGAAGACCACGCCGAGGAGGGCGACAACCCGATTCCGGACGAACCAGTCCTGTTCGCGAAGTTCCCGACGACGGTCACCGGCCCCGACAGCACCGTCGCCTGGGACCCAGCGCTCACGCAGAAGGTCGACTACGAGGCCGAACTCGTCGTCGCCATCGGGAGCGAAGCCCGCCGCGTCGACCAGGACGACGCGCTCGACCACGTCGCCGGCTACACCGCGGGCAACGACGTGTCCGCGCGCGACCTCCAGCACGGCGACGGCCAGTGGGTGCGCGGGAAGAGCCTCGACTCGTTCGCGCCGCTCGGCCCGGAACTCGTGACGCCGGACGAACTCGGCGACCCCCACGACCTCGACATCTGGACGGAAGTGAACGGCGAGCGCCTCCAGGAGTCCACGACGGCGAACCTCAGTTTCGGCGTCGACGAACTCGTCTCGTTCTGCAGTCAGGCGTTCACGCTCAACCCCGGCGACCTCATCTTCACCGGGACGCCCCCAGGGGTCGGCGTCTACCGCGAACCGCCAGTCCTCCTCGAGGACGGCGACGAAGTCACCGTCAGCGTCGAAGGCGTCGGCGAACTGACGAACACCTGCGCGTACGAGTAAGGGAGCTTATCGACCGATTCCGAACACGTCCTTCGGGTTCTCCAGGACGACCTTGCGGATGTCGTCCTCGCTGATGCCGTAGCGGTACAGTTCGAGGACGGCGCGCTTGAGCGCGAACGGGTCGGTGCGGAGGACGTTCGCGCAGTCCGTGTCGACCATGATGCGCTCGGGGCCGTACTCGTCGATGGCGTCCGCGACGTCCGCGGCGTCGACGCCGACGAGCCACGAGTGCCCGATGGTGTAACTCAGGTAGCAGTCCGTCTCCTCCATCAGGTACGCGGTGTTGTTCGCGTCGGCGTGCGACGCCACGACCTGCTCCTCGGGCAGACCTGCCGCGCGAGCGGCCTCGACGTCGAGTTTCACGGCGTCCAGCGCGGGGTTCTCCCCGTCGAGGACTGGGTCGGCGCCGAGGCCCGTGTTCTTCTCGTAGCCCGGGATGCCGATGCCCTCGCGGTACGAGCGCTTGGACTCCGTAGTGGTGTTCGGCGTGTGGAGGATGACCGGCAGGCCGTGGTCGGCCGCGAGTTCCATCTGGCCCTCCACGACAGCGCGCTGCTCGTCGACGTCCCACGCGTGGACGTGCTGGGACGGCGTCACGCCCGTCTCGCCCACGGCGACCACTTCGTCGAGCGCGCAGTAGTCGTCCATCGCGTCCAGGAGTTCGTCCGGGTCCTCGATTCTGACGCCTGTGTGGATGCCCAGGCCCAGGTTCGCTTCGAAGAAGTGGTTGCGCTCGATTGCGGCCCTGCGGTTGACGGCGTCGTCCCAGAGGTAGCGGACGTCCTCGGCGCGCACGGGCTTGTACGGCGTCCAGTGGTAGCCCGAGGCCACCATCACCATCGACTCGCACCCGGAGAGCGCGTACCGCTCCCTGTCCTCCCAGGAGAGCGTGTGCGCGTGGTTGTGCACGTCGACCCACGGGAGGTTCAGGAGGTCGGTCGGCAGGTCTTGGTCGTCGTCGAGGTACGCCGCGTCGGTCGGTCGCTCCGTCGGGTGATGAGCGGGCATAGGTGTGAGTGGATTGGTGGTCGGTCTGTGTCGTAATCAGTCGCGACCTGCGGCCGCGACTGCGTCGCTTGCACGCTGCGTTTTACAGGTTGGTAAAACTTTATTATGTGTGGTATTCACACACGACTCGTATGACAGTACTCATCGGCACAGACGACGGCCTCTACCGGGCCGACGACCTCCCCTTCGAGCGGGGCGAGGCCGACCAGGTCCTCGACTGCGGCGTCGTCACCGCCGTCAAGACCTGGGAGCACACCGACGGCGTCTTCGTCGCGTCCACCACCGGCGCCTACCGGTCGCTGGACGGCGGCGACACCTGGGACGACCTCGGCGTCCCGCTCGGCGACCGGTTCTGGCACGCCGGCGAGAGCGAAGTCTGGTCGGTTCTCGCCACCGCCGACGGCGCGCTCTACGCCGGCACCAACGACCCCTACCTCTTCCGCTCCGTCGACGACGGCGACACCTGGCACGAACTCAAGGGCTTCCGCGACCTCCCCTCCCGTGGCCACTGGGAGTCCCCCATCGACCCCCACTACGCGCGCCTCCGCGCGCTCCAGACCGTCCCCGGCCGCCCCGACCAACTCATCGCCGGCGTCGAAGCCGGCGGCATCCACATCTCGCGGGACGGCGGCCAGACGTGGGTCGACCGCCGCGACACCATCGTCGACGACGTCCACCAGATACTCCCCATCTCCGAGGACGTCTGGCTCGCGACCACCGGCTACCTCGACCACAACCTCGAAAACCTCGGCCTCGGCCACGCAGTCGGCGAAGGCGGCCTCTGGCGCACCGTCGACGGCGGCGACTCCTGGGACCGCATCGACACCGGCAACGACTTCTCGTACATCCGGCGCGTGTTCGTCCACGACGGCCGCGTGTTCTTCTGCGGCGGCGAAGAAGCACCGCCCGCGTGGGTGAACGACGACCACGAAGCCGCGCTGTTCGAGTCCACGAACTTCGGCCGCGACTTCGAGCGCGTCTCCTACCCGGGCGAACCCCACGAAATCATCGAGACCTGGGACGTCTACGACGGCGACGTCGTCTGTGGCTCCGGCCTCTTCGACGTCCCAGACACGCGCGACGACGTCGAAGGCCGCCTCATGCGCCGCGTCGACGGCGAGTACGAGACGGTCGGCCGCGTCGAAGCGAACGTCAGCCGAATCGAGTGCCTGTGACCGACCACCGCCGCTCCACCCATCCACAATCCCACCAATCCCAATGACTGACGCAGACTCCGCCACCGGCCCGCCGTCCGCGCTCGGCCGCTCCCTGTACAGCGGCATCCTCCTGTACATGGCAATCGACGGCTTCCGAAACAATGACAAGCGCGTCGACGCCGCCCGCGAAAGCGGCGTCCCCGCGCCAGAACTCCTCGTCCCGTTCGTCACCGGGATGCTCCTCATCGCGAACGTCGGCGTCCTCCTCTGGAAGTACCCGCGCGCGTCCGCCGGCGCGCTCGTCGTCTTCTTCCTCGGCACCACGCCGAAAATCCACAACTTCTGGACGATGGACGGCAAAGAACGCCACCAGAACAAGATCAACTTCCT
>JBDGQF010000268.1:0-7259 GCA_042219255.1 Halobacterium sp.
CCTGCTCGTGCTCTCCCAGGGCGGCCTCGGGTTCACGACCGGCTGGCGGCTCCTCTTGCTCATCTTCGCGGCCGTCATCATGGGCGGCATCGGCTCCATCTACGGCGCCATCGCCGGCGGCCTCGTCATCGGCATCGCGAGCCGCGTCTCCCTCGTCTGGCTGCAGGGCGACCTCGCGTCGTTCGCGCGCCCCACCGCGTTCGCGCTGATGATTCTCATCCTCCTGTTCCGTCCGTCCGGCATCTTCGGGGGGGTGAAGACCGCATGAGCGAGCGCAGCGACGCGGCGGCCGGGCCGCTCCGGCGCGCGCTCGCCAACGACGCCCTGAAAGTCGCCGCGATGTTCGCGGGCATCTGGGTGGTGTTCTACGCGTTCGGCACCCACCTCGGCTACGGCAACAACGGCATGCTCGCGCTCCTGCGGCGCGTGACGTTCCTCGCCGCCGTCTACGCCATCGTCGTGCTCGCGCTGAACATCCAGTGGGGGTACGCCGGCCTGTTCAACATCGGCGTGGCCGGGTTCATGGCCGTCGGTGCGTACACCGTCGCGATGCTGTCGGGCGCCCCCGGCGGCCAGCCGGCAGGCCTCGGCCTCCCGCTGCCGTTGGGCATTCTCGGCGGCATCCTCGCGGCGACCATCGTCGGCCTGGTCGCGGCGCTGCCCGCGCTCAGACTGAAAGCCGACTACCTCGCCATCGTCACCGTCGCCATCTCCGAAATCATCCGCATCACGTACAACTCGCCGGCGTTCTCGGACATCACGGGCGGCGCGAGCGGGTTCGACAACCTCCCCACGAACCCCCTCAACGCGTTGCTGTTGACCGAACCCGGGAACACCATCTCCGACCCGACGCCCGTCGGGAAGTTCCTGTTCCAGTTGGGCGCGGACTTCGGCATCCAGCGGTTCACCGTCATCAACACCGTCTACACGGTGGCCGTCCTGGTCGTCCTCCTGCTGGTCTACCTCCTGCTGGAGCGCGCCGGCAAGTCGCCGTACGGCCGCGTCCTGAAAGCCATCCGCGAGGACGAGACGGCCGCGCAGTCCCTCGGCAAGGACACCCAGAACTTCAAGGTGCGCGCGTTCGCGCTCGGCTGCGGGCTGATGGGGCTGGCCGGCATCGTCTGGTACGCGATGGGGCCGCGGGCGTCTGTCGTCCCGGCGAACTTCCGGCCGAACCTGACGTTCTACATCTTCATTGCGCTCATCATCGGCGGCGCCGGGTCGAACACGGGGAGCGTGCTCGGCGGCGCGCTGTTCGCCAGCCTCCTCTTCGAGGCGCCGCCGCTCGTCGCGGACATCATCAGGGACGCCTTCGAGGTGAACGCCAACCCCGCGAACCTCGTCGAAGCGCTCGCGCCAATCGCGAACGGGAACCTCGCGCCGCTGGCGGGCTTCCTGCTCGGGAACGTCGACACGCTCCGGTTCATCGGGATGGGCGTCCTGCTCGTGGCGCTCATCCAGCGCCGGCCGGACGGCCTGCTCGGCGCGCGCAAGGAGACGGCGTCTACAGTCTCCCTGGCGCCGGAGACGCAGTCACGCGGCCGCAGTGGCGCCGCCGCGACCGACGGAGGTGACACCGATGAGTGACGAGGACGCGACCAGCATCGCGGACGCGGACGTACCGGACGACGCCGACGTCCCCGAGGACGTCGAACCGGAGACGATGGACTCCGACGTCGAGGAGAGCGCGAAGACGGTGCCCCGTGGCGTGCCGCTGCGCGTCGAGGGCCTCCGCAAGGAGTTCGGCGGCATCACGGCCGTCGACGGCGCGACGTTCTCCGTCGAGGAGGGGTCGCTCACCGGCCTCATCGGGCCGAACGGCGCCGGGAAGTCCACGACGTTCAACTGCATCACGGGCGTCCACGACGCCACCGCGGGCGACGTCTACTTCCAGGGCGAGGAGATTACGGGCGAACGCCCCCACGACATCGTGCAGCGCGGCCTCGTGCGGACGTTCCAGATTGCGCGCGAACTCGGCGAGATGACCGTCCTGGAGAACGTGATGCTCGCGCCGGGCGGCCAGCGCGGCGAGTCCATCACGCGCTCGGTGCTGCCGGGCACGAGAGGCCAGGTCGTCGAGGACGAGCGAGCGCTCCGCGACGAGGCCTGGGACACCCTGGAGTTCTTCGAACTCGACCACCTCGCCGACGAGTACGCGGGCAACCTCTCTGGCGGCCAGCGGAAACTCCTGGAACTCGCTCGCGCGCTGATGACCGACCCGGACGTCCTCCTGCTGGACGAACCGTTCGCGGGCGTGAACCCGACGCTGGAGGAGAAGCTACTCGACCGCATCCACGACCTCCGCGAGCAGGGACTGACGTTCCTGCTCGTGGAACACGACATGGACCTCATCATGGAGAACTGCGAGCACGTCATCGTCATGCACCAGGGGCGCGTCCTCGACGAGGGGCCGCCCGAGCGCATCAAGAACAACGAGGAAGTCATCGAGGCCTACCTCGGGGGTGAGGTATGAGCGAGCAGGCGTCCCGGGACGCGAGTCTCCCGGACGGCGAAGCCGGCCTGCTGTCCGTGCGTGACCTGGACGCGGGCTACGGCGACCTCCAGGTGTTGTCGGGCGTCGACCTGGACGTCCGGGACGGCGAGTACGTCACCATCGTCGGCCCGAACGGCGCGGGGAAGTCCACCGTGATGAAGTCCGTGTTCGGCCTGACGACGTACATGGGCGGGTCGGTCGTCTTCGACGACGAACCGATTCACGAACTGCCGCCGGAGGAAATCATCCACGAGGGCATCGGCTACGTCCCCCAGAACGAGAACGTGTTCGCGGGGCTGTCGGTGCGCGAGAACCTCGAGATGGGCGCGTACATCCTCGACGAGGTGCCCGAAGACCGGATTCGGGACGTCTACGACCGGTTCCCCATCCTCGAGGAGCGCGCCGACCAGAAGGCGGGGTCGCTGTCCGGCGGCCAACAGCAGATGCTCGCGATGGGGCGCGCGCTCATGCTCGACCCCGGACTCCTGATGCTGGACGAACCGTCGGCGGGCCTCGCGCCCGACCTGGTCGACGAGATGTTCGACCGCATCGACCGCATCAACGACGACGGCACGAGCGTGCTGATGGTCGAGCAGAACGCCAAGGAGGCGTTGCGGCGCTGCGACCGCGGCTACGTCCTCGTGAACGGGCAGAACAGCTACATGGACGACGGCGACGCGCTCCTCGCGGACGAGGAAGTCCGCCAGCAGTTCCTCGGCGGCTGAACCGGGCCGTCAGCGCGCCGTCCGCAGTATTTCGTCGAGGGCGGCGCACGCCGCGAGGAACATCACGGCAGTCCCGGCGACGAACAGCGCCGCGACTGTCAGCGTCGACCCGCCGGAGACGCTCCCCACGGCGGGGTTGGCGTTCATGTACGCGTTCGACCACGCGGTGAGCGCGGCGGACCCGGCGAGCAGTGCGCCGACTCCGAAGCCAATCGCGGGGACTAACAGCGATGCGGCGTCGAACGAGAGGGCACCAGGGCGCTCCATACCCCGACCTGTGCGCCCAGTGACAAACACTTTGCGTGCAATGCCGGACGCCACGCGCTCCTCACCAGAAACGGCCAGCGACGACGGCCGGACGGTTACTCAGCCGCCGCGACCACGCCGAAACTGCTGTTCGACGGCGGTTGCTGGCCGCCACCGCTACCGCTGCCGTCAGAGGGTGCGCCGGGTTCCTTTTCGCCGCTGACGAGGAACGCCGCGACGTTGCTCGCGAGCACGTCGTTGTCGCCGTCCGTCACGACGCCCTCGGTCAGGACGTCCGTGTCGCCGAGCGCGAGCACGTTCCCGTTCCGCGCCGCGACGGCGTACGTACCGGACTTCCGCGTCGAGGACAGCGACGCGTCCGTCGACAGCACCGCGGACGCGTTCGGGCCGACTCGCAGCGGCGTCGCGTCCAACAACACGGCCTCGGCGACGCCGTCCGCGACGCCGCCGTCACCGCCCGCGTACACGCGCTGGAAGTTGTTCGCGTTCTCCGTCATGTCGTAGAGGTAGCCCGCGCCGAACGTCACGTCGAAGCGCGCCGCCAGGTCTGCGGGCTGGCCGGCCGCGGACGGACTCGACCCGGACGTCAGTCCCGGCAGCGAGACGGACTGCTCGGTCGACCCAGTGGTGGGCGGGTCGGCCGCCAGCAGTACGCGCCCGCCGGCGTCCGCGAACGCCGCCACGCCCGCAATCTCGTCGTCCGTGTACGACGTCGCGGGACTCACGACGACGAGCGCGTCCGCGCCGCGCAGCGTCTCGTTGAACGGCGACCCGCCCTGCGCCTGCCCGAAGCCACTGGACTGGCTGCCGCTGTAGAACCGGACGTCGTGGCCGGCCGCGACCAGCGCGTCCACGAACGGCTGGACGTCGTTCTCGCTGACGTCGTTGCCGTGGCTCAAATCGAACACGACTGTCTTCGATTCGCCGCCGCTGGGCGCGCTCACGCTGCCGTCGTCCTCGATTGCTCCCGCGGCCAGTTCGTTCGCGTCGTACGCTTGCGCGTCCGGCGCCGCAGACGCGTCCGTCGGCGACGACAACACCAGGCCGCCCGCGAACGCCGCCGCGACGACCACTGCCGCGACGACGGCGACCACGCCGACAGCGCGTGCGAGGTCACGCGCTCGCATTCGCACTCACCTCCGATTCGTCCGTCCGGATAGTCCCGTGCAGCATGAGGTACTGGACCGTGTCCACGCCGCGGTACTCGAACACCTGTTCGGTCGTCGCGCTCTCGGGCGCGTCCTCGGCGGACAGCCCGAGCTGTGAGAGCAACGACGGCTGCGGCGCGTCCATGCGCACCACCTCGTAGTCCTGGAGGCCGGCGTCGTCGGCGGCCGCCGCGATGGCCGTGTCAATGCCGCCGATTTCGTCGGCGAGACCGACCTGCACGCCCTCCACGCCCGAGTAGACTTTGGCGTGCGAGACCTCCTCGCGCGTCAGCGAGAGGCGGTCGCCGCGCTCGGCCATCACCGACCCGACGAACGCCCGCCGCAGCGTCTCCACGCGCTTGCGGACTCCCTCGTGGGTCGACCCGCTGCCCTTGTCGGGGCCGGTGACGACTTCGCCGGCGGGCACGCCCTCGGACGGCAGCGTCGCGCGCACGCCGATGCTCCCGACGACGGACGCCGGCGTGACGTAGATGTCCCGGCTCGGAATCGCCGCGTAGTACGACCCGGAGGCGGCCGTGCCGGTGACGCTCGTCACCACCGGCATCTCCGCCGCGGTGCGCTTGACCGCGAGGTAGAGTTGTTCGCTCGCCGACGCCGCGCCGCCCGGACTGTCGACGTCCAGGACGACCGCTTGAATCGAGTCGTTCTGGCGGGCCTCCCGGAGGTTCTCCACGATGCCGGACGCCGTCTCGCCAGTAATCGAGCCGTGGACTTCGACGACGGCGACTTTGCCGTCGGGCTGGCTGGCGTAACTCCACGCGTACGGCGCCAGCGCGACACCGACGACGATGCCGACGACGACGAGGACGAGCGTCGCGACGCGCACGGCGCCGCGCGCGCTCTCGGTCCCGTCCAGTACGCCCATCACGCGGTCACCTCCGCGCCGCCCGAGTCGTTGCGCTCGTACAGCGTCACGTCCTCGTACTCGACGGTCACCGTCGCAGTCTCGCCGTCCGCCGTCGTCCACGTCGTGACGACTTTCAGTGGGATGCGCCGGTCGAGGTCGACCCATACCCTGTGCGTGCGGTCGGCCGCCGAACTGTCGTTCTCGGGCGTCAGTTCGAGGACGGCCGTCCGGTGGCCGTCGTGCGTCGTCACTCGGTCGACGGTGACGTTGTTCGCGCGCACCAGCGACGCCGCGAGCGCGCCGAACGTCGCGGGCGTGGACTCCGACGCGCCCAGCGGCGCGCCGAACACCGGCGCGCTGTCCGCCGACGCCGTGACCGTTTCGCCCGCGCGCGGGCCGTCAGTGTACGTCACCGTCCGGCCGTCGCCACGCCGCACGCGCACTCTCGCAGTCGCTTCCGTCGTCTGGTCGCCCACCTCGACGGTGCGCGTAACCGTCGCGCCGTACCCGTCGAGGGCCGCGTACCGCTGTTCGACTCGCTCTTCCACGACGGCCGCGTCGACGGAACTGCCGACCGGCAGTCCCCCGATGCACCCGGCTGTCAGGGCCGTGACGGCGAGGGCGGCCGCCGCCGCTGCACGCTGTCGTGTCGTGAACATGTCTGTCCGGCCGCGGCTACGACGCCCCCGGTCAAAACACGGGGGCGGCGTTTGCAGGGCGAGCGAACGCCGGCCACGCCGGGAGCGCACGACCGCGGACGGCCTGGCGGAGACCGGCTGAAACGTCGGATTGTCCACGCCAGGGGCGGCCAGGGGAGCGCGAGCCAGTCCGCCGTCTCTCGATTTCACGCGCCGAGAACGCGCGGCGACGGTCCTGGACTGCTGTCGCTGCTCGGCGTCGCGTGGCACTGTCTTCGGACTGTGCGCGAAAAAACGGTGGTCGGTGCGGCGTTACGCGGTGAACTGAATCTGGTCGATGGTCTCGATGCCGCCGCCCTGCTTGAAGCCGAAGTACTCGTAGGTCGCGGCCTTCAGGTCGCCGTTGCTGTCGAAGTCGACGGCGCTGGACGCGCCCTTGTACTGGATTTCGGTGCCCTCGGCGGCCATCGCGAGACCGTCCGCGAGCGTGCTCGGCGTGACTTCCTCGCCGCCCGGGTTCGCGACCGCCTGCATCTCCTGGGCGATGGCGGCGCCGGAGTTCTCGCCGGCGCGCGCGTTCGCGAGCAGGCAGACCGCGGTGGCGTCGAACGCCTGCGCGGTGAACACGCCCGGCTCCTCGCCGAACTCGCTCTGGAACTGCTGGTCGAAGTAGTCCCGGCCCGGCCCCGCCGCCAGCGGCGCCGTGCCCGTGACGTTGTCCAGTGGGTTGCCGACGTCCGCCGGGAGGCTGGACGACCGCAGGCCGTCCGTCACCAGAATCGGGACGTCCGTGTCGAAGTCCGAGTAGAAGTCCCGGAACAGCTGGATGCCGCTCTCCGGGTACCCGATGACGACGATGACGTCCGGGTTGTCGTTGAGCGCCTGCGAGATTCGCGACGTGTACGAGGACGCGCCCTTCTTGAAGGACACCTGCTGGTTCACCTGGCCGTCGACGTTCCGGAACGCGGACGCGAAGCTCTCGGAGAGCAACTGGCCGTAGGAGTTGTTCACGTACATCGTCGCCGCGGTGGACGCGCCGAGGCGCTCGGTCGCGACCTGCGCGAGCACCTTGCCCTGGAGGGCGTCCGTCGGCGGCGTCCGCCAGATGAGGCCGTTGTC
>JBDGQF010000455.1:0-7239 GCA_042219255.1 Halobacterium sp.
ACTGCTCGCGGGACTTCTCCGTCGAGTACCAGTGACTCATCAGCGACGCCGCGAGGCCGAGCACGAACACTCCGTGAATCAACCCCCATATCCAGGGGTTGGCGATGGCGGCGGCGTGGTTGTAGACCCGTTCGGGGTTTATCATGCCGAAGACGCCGTGCGTGGACACGACGTACACGAGGCCGAGCGCGAACGGCAGCCAGTCCTCGTACGCGGCGATGGCGGCCATCGCGACGAAGAAGTGGAAGTGCGCCTCGATGTAGCCGCCGGAGAACTGCACCAGCACGACGGACGACGCGAGGAGTCCGGTGGACGCGAGCGCCGTGCGGGCGCGCCGCGGGAACTGCGGCACGACCGACAGCCCCACGAACCCGAGCAGTATCCCGAGTTCGAGCGCGATGAGCCACTGGGGCGTCGCCGGGATTCGCGCACCCGTCACCGACTCCGTGCCCTCGTAGAGTCCGAGCACCAGCAGGAGCGGCACGTGCGCGAGCAGAATCAGCACGATGTTCCGGTGCCTGCTGCGCCACGTCTCCTCGGGAATCGTGTCGCCGCTCGGCGTGTACCTGACCACGTCCCGCAGCGTCGCTTCCACGCGTCCGAGCGCGGAGCGTGCGCCCGCGTTCGCGTCTCCTGCCCCTGACATACAGCCGCGTGTGAAAGACTGACATAAAAGCGCTGGCCCGGGAGTATCACGCGCTATAATCCGCGTTCCGGCCGACTTCGGACCGGCGGTGGCGTCCCGGCCGGCCTACTCCGCGTCGTCGCCCGCCGACTCCATCTGGTTCTGCGCGCGCCGCAACAGCCCCCGGACCGTGTTGATTTCGCGACCAGTGGGGTGGGTGCGGCCGAGCATCCGGCGGAGCATCCGCATCGTCTTGTCGCGCTTCTCCTCGGGGTAGTCAATGTCGGCGAGGAACTCCTCGGCGTGGTCGTAGAACCCCTCGATGGCGTCCTCCTCGGCGCGGTGGCGCTCGACGTCCGGCAGCTGGGTCTCGCTCATCGCGAGGTCACGGAGTTCGTACAGCGCGACGGTCGCCGCCTGCCCCAGGTTCATCACGGGATAGTCGTGGCTCGCGGGAATCGACGCCACCTCGTCGATGCGCGCGAGTTCGTCGTTCGTCAGGCCGACGCGCTCCCGCCCGAACACGAGCGCGGTGTCGGCCTCGACGTCCGCGAGACTGTCGCTCAACTCCGCCGGCGTCCGGAACGGGAACCGCACGTGCTTGGTCGCGTCCTCGTTCGTGATGGCGGTGAAGCCGACGGTGTGGAACTCCGAGACGAGTTCGTCGAAGGTGAGTTCGCGCGCGTCCGGCAGCACGTCCTCGCGGGCGTGCCCTGCGAAGCCGTACGCCTCGGAGTCCCGGCCGAGGTACGGCGGGTCGACCAGCAGGAGGTCTTCGAACCCGAAGTTCTTCATCGCGCGGGCGATGGTGCCGACGTTCCCGGACGTCTCCGCGTCCACGACGGCGACGGCGGGCTTACTCATCGCGCGTGGGGTAGTCGGCGTCCAGTTCCAGGTCGGCGTCCTCGGCGTCGACGTCGTCCATCGCCTCCCGGAGGTCGACGCTCGCCTGCTCGTCCTCCGGGACGTCGATGTTCAGGATTTCCGGGTCGGGCACGGTCGGACTCGGCGTGTCCTCGGGGTCGGTGGCGACGTGCTCGGGGCCGTCGTAGTGGTCGGGCGCGCGGCCGCCGTCCGCGAACCACTCGCGGAACGCCGTCTGGAGTTCGGCTTCGCCCTTGTACTGGTCGCCGCCGAGTTCGAGGAACCAGTAGTAGAAGTCGCGCTCGTGCTCGTTGCAGACGAGGACTTCCGCCTGCGGTTCGCCGTACACCGCGGCGGGCACGTTGTGCGCTTGCTCGTCCTCGCCGTGCGCGAGATAGCAGGCGTCGCAGGGCCGGTCCATCAGCGCCGGGAGGCGCTGGAGGCGCGCGCTCGCGTCGTCGCTCATCTCGTCGAACGACCGGAAGTTCCCGCGGTCGTCGAACACCTCGTCCTCGTCGAAGCGCCACCCGCGGAAGCCGATACTCACCTTCGTCATTGTCCGGGCGTAGGCGGGCGACGCACAAAAGTCGCGTGAAGGCCGCCTGCCGGCCAGCGGCGGTCGAAAGCCGCGACGAGGCCCGCAACCGATTCGCCTTTGGGCGGCCGGCACCGGGTTGGAGGCATGCAGACGGTCGACGCCGCCGGCCTCCCGATTGGAGACGACCACCCGCCCCGCATCATGGGCGTGTTGAACGTCTCGAAGGAATCGCCGTACGACCCCAGCGTGTTCGACGACCCGGCGGACGCCGCCGCGTACGTCGACGACGAACTCATCGGCGAGGGCGCGGACATCGTGGACGTCGGCCTGGAGTCCGCGAACAAGCGCTTCGAGGTGCTGTCAGCCGACGAGGAACTCGACCGCCTGGAGACGGCCGTCGAGACAATCGAGCGCGTCGACGGCGACGCCGTGTTCTCCATCGAGACGCGGTACGCCGAGGTCGCCGACGAAGCGCTCTCGCAGGGCTTCGACATGGTGAACGACATCTGTGGGTTCACCGACCCGGAGATGCCGGCGGTGTGTGAGGCCCACGACGTCGCCGTCGCGAAGATGGCGAGTCCGCCGGACCTCGAACGCCCGGGCGCCATCGAGGACGTCGACGACATCTACGACGCGCTCACGCTGAACGGGTTCACGGACAAGACCATCGTCGACCCGGCGTTCGGCGGGTGGAGCGAGGACAAGACCACGGCCGACGACCGGGAGACGTTCGACCGCCTGCGCGAGTTCAGGGGGTACGGCCATCCCATCCTGGTGTCCATCAACCGGAAGAACTTCCTGCGCGAAATCGCCGGCCGGGACACCGAGGAGGCGCTCCCGGTGTCGCTGGCGGCGACGTCGATGGCCGTCGAGCGCGGCGCGCACGTCGTCCGGACGCACGACGTCGCGGAGACGCGGGACGCGGCGCTCGTCGGCTACGAGTTCCGCCGCGACCGGACAGACCGCGACCGCATCGAGGAACTGGACGTGACGACAGTCCGGGAAGCCCAGCGCCACGTCGACCGGTTGGCGGCGGACGCAGACGCCGAGGGCGTCGATGCTGGGTCGGCGGCCGCGGGCCACGCGACTGCCCGCGCGTACGAGGTCGCAGGGCTCTCAGCGACCGAACGTGACGACCTGACGGGGGAGGGTGTGGCCGTCGTGGGCGGCGACCCGGCGTTCGTCGCCGGCACCGCGGAGACGCTGCGGACGGCCGCGAGAGCGTTCGAGGACAGGGACGGCGTGCTCGGCGACCTGGCGTCGGTGTGGACACGGAGTGGGCGGTAACGGGAAAACTTATACCGGCGCGGGCAGAAGCCGAGGTTGGAAGCCGGACCCCCGTCGGGTAGGGGTACTTTGCGGGGCGTCCCGGCTCGGACCACGGATTCCTATTTATTCACGCCGCGTAGTGACGGGTATGGAGTACGAGGACTGGCGGCCGGTGTACGAGGCACTCTTGTCGGAATTCGGGTATCCGGAGCAGGGTGACGAACGGGCGAGAGACGTCCTCGCCGAGTACGTGCGGCCATTCGACCTGACGCGGTTGGACTGCGCTGGACGACGGGTCGCCGTCGCCGGCGGCGCCGACTGCCTCAGCGAGGAGACCGAAGTGGCTGCGGCCGCCGACCGCGTGTTCGCCGCGTCGACGGCCGTGGACGTCCTCTCGGACGCAGGCGTCGACGTCGACCTGATGGTCACCGACCTGGACAAGAACCCGGAGACGGCCAGACGGCTCACGGCGTCCGGCGTCCCGGTGGCGGCGCACGCGCACGGCGACAACGTCCCCGCAGTCCGCGAGCACGTCCCGACGTTCGACGCCGACCACGTCCTCGGCACGACACAGACCGAGCCAGTGGACTCGGTCTACAACTTCGGCGGGTTCACGGACGGCGACCGCGCGGCGTTCCTCGCCGACCACCTCGACGCCGCCGAACTCGTCTTCCCAGGCTGGGACTTCGACGACGCCAGCGTGGGCGCGGAGAAAGCGAAGAAACTGGCGTGGGCCGAGCGCCTCCTGTACTGGCTGGAGGCGCGCCGAGGCGACCGGTTCGGAGTTCTCGACGGCCGGCGCGACGACCTGCGTCTGCCGGACAGCGCGGCCGTCGAGCGGTGACGGACGCCGGCCTTACGGTTCGAGGACGACCTTCCCAGTGGTCTCGCGGTTCTCAAGCGCGCGGTGGGCCTCGGCGGCGTCCGCGAGGTCGAACGCCTGCCCGACGACGACTTCGAGTTCGCCCTCCTGGAGCAGGTTCGATAGCTCTGGCACCGCCTCGTAGATTCGTTCAGGGTCGCGCTCCATCGCGCGGCCGAGGTGGAAGCCCTCCACGGACTTGTTCCCGAACAGCAGGGACGCGGTGTCGACGGTGCCTGGTTCGCCGGACGCGGCGCCGTACGCGACGATGCGGCCGAAGTGGGCGAGCGCGTCGACGCTCCGACTGAACGTCTCGCCGCCGACGCCGTCCAGAACCAGGTCGAGGCCGTCGCCGTCCGTCAGGTCGTCCGTGACCTCGACGAAGTCCGTCTCCGTGTAGTTGATGGGGTGGTCGCAGCCGAGGCGCTCGGCGAGGTCGAGTTTGTCCGCGGTGCTGGCGGTGCCGAACACTTCCGCGCCATCCAGGGCGGCTAACTGGACGGCGGCCGTGCCGACGCCACCCGCAGCGGCGTGCACGAGCACGCTCTCGTCCGCGTCGAGGCCGCCCCAGTCGTGGAGGCAGTGGTACGCGGTGAGGAACTGCACGGGGAAGCCCGCGGCCTCCCGGAACGACATCCCCTCGGGGACGTCGAACAGCGCGAACGCGGGCGCGGTGACGTACTCGGCGTACGCGCCGCCGTCCACCATCGCGACGACGCGGTCGCCCTCGTCGCGCTCCGCGCCCTCACCGACCGCGTCGACGACGCCAGCGGCCTCCATCCCGGGGACGTAGCGCGGTTGCGGGCCGCCGTGGTAGTGGCCGCGGCGCTGCATCACGTCCGCGAAGTTCACGCCGATTGCCTTCACGTCGATGCGGACTTCGCCGGGGCCCGGCTCCGGTCGCTCTCGCTCCACGCGTTCGAGCACGTCGTCGCCGCCGAACTCCGAGACCTCGATAACCTGCATGCGACAGGCCACGGCCGCCCACCGCATAAAACGGCGTCAAACCCCCGACAACTCGGCTGCGGTTTCCGATGCGGTTCGGCGACGGACGGACGCCGACCCTGCGCGCTATTCTGGAGCGACGGCTTCGAGCGTCTGGTCGATGACGTCGCGGTCGGCGGCGCGCGGGAACGAGACGGCGACGGCGTCGAGGCCGGCAAGCGCCTCGAAGTCGGCGACGCGGTCACGCACCTGCTCGGGCGTGCCGGCGGCCGCGAGCGCGTCCAGGAGGTCGTCGGAGACGGCGCCGACCGCGCGCTCGCGCTCGCCGGCCTGCCACGCGCCGTGAATCGTCTCCGCGGCGTCCTCGTAGCCCTGACGCGCGAGCGCGTCCCGGTAGAACGTCCCCATGCCGCCGACGTAGAACGCGAGGTGCTGGCGCGCGAGATTCCGCGCCCGCTCGCCGTCGTCGAGCGCGCAACACGGCAGGACGAACGTCGTCCGGACGTCGTCGGCGTCCCGGCCGCCGAGTTCCGCGCCCTTCCGGAGGTCGTCCAGGCGGTCTTCGAACCCCTCGCGCGTGAACATGAGCGCGTGCCAGCCGTCCGCGAACCGGCCGGCGAGTTCGACCGCCTTCGGCCCCATCCCCGTCACGTCGATTTCGGGCGCCGGCTCAGGTGGCGTCTGTCGGAGGCGGAAGCCACGGGTCTGGACGGTGTCGCCGTCGTAGTCCACTTGCTCGCCGGACAGCACCATCCGCACGACCTCGACGTACTCGCGCGTCCGGCGGAGCGGCCGGTCGAAGTCCTGGCCGTGCCAGCCCTCGGTGACGGCGGGGCCGCTCGGCCCGAGACCGAGACGGAACCGGCCGTCGGAGTACTCCTGGAGCGTCGCTGCGGTCTGCCCGAGGAGCGCGGCGCTGCGCGAGTACGTGTTCACGATGCTCGTGCCGATGCCGATGTCGTCGGTGGCCGCCGCGAGCGCGGACAGCGCGGTGACGGCGTCACGCCCCCAGGTCTCCGGGAACCACGCGCGGTGGTAGCCCAGCGCTTCGGCGTGCTCGCCGATGCCGACGACGTCGTCGAGGGAGTCCTGTGCGGCGACCGGCAAGTGGACGGTGCGGTCAGTCATGCCTGCGCGTTCCGCGCGTCGCCGCATAAAACTGTGTCAACTCCTGGCAACCCGCCGTGGGTTGGAGCCGGACCGGCCGCGAGTCAGCGGGCCGCTCGGGCTACTCTTCGACGAGTTCGAACTTCTGCACCTTGCCGGTGGTCGTGCGCGGGAGTTCATCCACGAACTCGATTTCGCGCGGGTGCTTGTACTCCGCGAGGCGCTCCAGGCAGAACTGCTTGAGTTCCTCTTCGGTCACGTCGGCGCCGGGCGCCTTCACGACGAACGCCTTCACCGTCTCGCCGCGCCGGTCGTCCGGGATGCCGGCGACGGCGACGTCCGCGACGGCCTCGTGCTCGAAGAGGAGTTCCTCGACCTCGCGCGGGTAGACGTTGTAGCCCGCGGTGTTGATCATGTGCTTCTTCCGGTCGACGACGTAGAAGTAGCCGTCCTCGTCCGTGTACCCGAGGTCGCCCGTGTGGAACCAGCGCTTGCCGTCCGCCTGCGTGAACGCCTCCTCGTTGGCTTCCGGCAGCCCCGAATACCCCTTCATCACGTTCGGCCCGGAGACGACGAGTTCGCCCGTAATCTCGTCCATGTCGTAGTCGTCTTCCTCGACCGGCCCCTCCTCGATTGGCGCCACGTCCCCGAAGTCGTCGTCCACAATGCGCGCGTCGATGCCCTCCAGGGGCTTCCCGATGGAGCCGACGCGCCGCCCCCAGTTCGGGCTGTTGAAGTGCGTGACCGGGCTGGTCTCCGTGAGCCCGTACCCCTCGTAGATGTCCACGGGGTACAGTTCCTCGAACCGCCGCAGCACCTCGATGGGGATGCCGGAGCCACCGACCGTGCACTGGCGCAGCGAGGAGAGGTCGAACTCCTCGGCGTCCGGCTGGTTGATGACGTCGTTGTACATCGCGGGCACGCCGTCGAACAGCGTGATGTCCGCGTCGGCGACGACGCCCATCGCTTGCTGTGCGTCCCAGGACGGCAGCGGGTAGAAGGACGCGCCGGCGAACAGCGCGGCGTTCA
>JBDGQF010000077.1:0-7217 GCA_042219255.1 Halobacterium sp.
GAACTCGGCGACTCCTACGTCGGCCTGAAGTCGCGGTTCTGGATTGCGAACCCGTCGCGCTCGGACTTCGTGCGGACGCGCAGCGAGTACGTCCAGAACGTGAAAGAGCGCTTCGACGAGGAAGGCATCGACATCCCGTACCCGATTCGCACCCTCGACGGGAGCGTGGACGTCGACCTCGCGGGCGAACCGGCGACCGAGCACCTCGAAGAGTAAGGGGGCGCCCCCGCCGGCCCCGGTGCCCGGGCCCGGCGCACCGCGCGATTCTGTCGCCACACTGGCGGCAGTCGTGACTGCTCGACGACACGTGCCCGTATCGCGGCGCCGCAGATTCGCGTCGGCCCGCCGCGACCACCAGACCTGTCAACCGCCGCGACCGAAATTTTAGGGGCGTCTGGCGGACAGACGACAGTATGATTCTCTGCGTCGACCCGGACGCGTCCGGCCGCGAGCAGACGCGGGCAGCGCTCTCGGACGCCGGGTTCCGCGTCGAGGGCGTCGGGTCGCTCGCCAACGCCGAACGCGTCCTCCAGGAGGCACGCGCCGTCGACTGCGTCGTCGCGGAGTACGGACTGCCGGACGGCACCGGACTGGACGTGTTCGAGAGGGCGCGCGACCGATCCCCGGACGCCGCCTGCATCCTGTTCACGGCGACGCCGCTGGACGACGTGGACACGGACGACTTCCGGGGAGTCGTCGCGGACTACGTCCGGAAGGACGGCGACGGCCGCGACGAACTCGCGGCCGCCGTCGAGCACGCGCTGGCGTTCCGCAGTCAGACCGCGTACCCGCTCCCGGCGGACGAGGGCGCGCGCCTCGCCGCGCTCGAACAGTACGCCGTCGACGCGGACGCCCTCGGGGACTCGCTCGACCGCCTCACGGAACTCGCGACGGCGCTGTTCGACGTGAACGCGGCGGCCGTCGGCCTCGTCGACAGCCACCACGAGGAGTTCCTGTCCTGTCACGGCGTCGCGTTCGACCCGATAGACCGCGAGGACACCGTCTGCACGTACGCGATTCTGGACGACGACGTCACCGTCGTCGAGGACGTCAGCGACGACCCGCGGTTCGCGGACAACGAGGGACTGGCCGCCGCGGACATCCGGTTCTACGCGGGCGCACCGCTGGTGTCGCCGGACGGCCAGCCAATCGGCACGTTCTGCATCTACGACGACGCGCCGCGCGCGTTCGACGACCGCGACCGCGAACTCCTCGGGTTGCTCGCGGACGAAGCGATAGACCAACTGGTGCTGCGGCGCCGACTCCGCGACGCCGACGGAGGTGGTGTCGATGGCTGACTACGAGTTCGAGGGACTGCCGCTGACCGCGCTTCGCCCGGGGACGAGCGTGCTCGTCGTCGGGCCGTCGCACGCCGGCACGCGCGAACTCGCGTTCCGGATGCTGTCCGGCCCCGACGACGAGGGCGCCATCCTCATCACGACCACCCAGCGCGCCGGCCGCGTCGCCGAGGACTGGCGGCGTAGCGGCACCGAACTCTCGAAGGAGCGGTCGGCAATCCTGGACTGCGTCGGCGACGAGGACGAGAGCCTGCCCGCGCGAGTGCTCCCTGTGTCGGGGCCGGCCGACCTCACGGGCATCGGGATGCGGTACTCGGACGTCTACCGCGACTTCCGGGAAGCGGGCATCGAGCGCGTGCGCACCGGCCTGCTGTCCGTGTCGACGCTGTTGTCCTACGGCGACCTCAAGACGGTGTCGCGGTTCGTGCACACGCTCGTCGGCCGCATCGACGCCGTCGACGGCGTCGGCGTGTTCGTCGTCGACCCCGGGATGCACGACGAACAGACCGTCAGCACGCTCACGCAGTTCTGTTCGGCGCGCATCGACGTCCGCGAGCGCGAGGACGGCCCGGAACTCCGCGTCCGCGGCGTCCCCGGCCAGCACCGCGACTGGCAGTCCTTCGACGTGGGCACGGAGTGAGCGCGCCGGACGGCCGCACGGCTACGAATCGAGAATACGGTATGAATGACGGACGGGCCGAGGTCGCCCGGCGTTCCCGCCCGGGTAGTCCCGGTCGCCTTCTCCACCCCGCGACCCTTCGAGCGACGCACGTCCGGTGCTCCGCTGCTCACTTCCGTGCCTGACGGAGTGGCACCGGCGAACCGCGCCGACGACACCCTTGCAGGTGCGCGCCGCGGACCGCCGTCCCCGAAGGACGAGGCTTCCACGTTGGCTTCCGGGGCCCGGACAGGTCGACCGGACTCCCCCGGATTTCGGCCCCCGCTGATGACTATCTCGCGGGTGGAGGGCGGGGCCAAACCGCCCGGCCTAGTCCAGTTCATCGTAGACGACTCCCTCTTAAGGGCCTTTCGGGACGGCGCGTCTGTGGCCTGCTACCACGGAGCGCGTTAGCACTTTCTGTCGGCCCGGAAAACGTCCGGCTATGTCCGCGCTGCGCGACCACTACGACGCAGTCCGCGCGGAGTTCGACTACGACAGGCCCACCGTGGACGTCGGCGGCGTGCCCGCGTCGCTCGTGGAACGGTCGTTCGCCGCGACGACCGACGAGGACGCGCTCCGCGCGGCCGCCGACCGCGACACGCTGTTCGTCGCGAGCGCCGGCCTCACCGGCCCGCCGCACGTCGGCACGCTCGCACAGATGTACGCCGTCAAGCGCTTCCACGACGCCGGCTCCGACGCGCAGTTCCTGCTCGCCGACTACGAGAAGTACGCCGCCGACGGCCGCGACCTCGACGTCGTCCGCGACCTCGCCAGCGACTACGAGGCGTTCCTCGACGCCCTGGGGTTCGAGGGCGACGTCCGCACGCAGTACGGCGACCGGGACGTGATGCACACCGCGTTCCGCCTCGCGCCACACGTCGACACCAGCGACGGCCCCGAGTTCGACGTCGAACCGACCGAGTGGGTCGAACGGGTCCGCGCCGCCTACGAGGACGACCAGGTCGCGCACGCGGACGCCACCGGCAGCACGGCGCTCGGCAGCCGGCTCGCGGAACTGCTGTGTCTCGCGGACTTCGTCCACCCCACGCTCGCGGACGGCTACGACCAGACGGTGTTCGTGCTCGGCGTCGACGAACACGCGCTCGTCCTCGCGAACGACCACCACCTCCAGGGGACGCCGTTCGACGCCGCCTTCGAGGGCCTGTTCACGCGAATGGTGCCCGGCCTGGACGGCTACCCGAAGATGGCGAAGACCATCCCCGGCTCCGGTATCTCGATGGCGATGGCGCCCGAGCGAGTGGCGCGCCTCGTCCGCGAGGCCGGCGACGACTCGCCCCCCGAGGAGTCGACTGTCTACCAGATGATGGCGCTGGCGTCCGAGTACAGCGCCGACCGCCTCGCCGAATTGGCCGACGCCTGCCAGGTGGGGGACGAACAGTGGGACGCCGCCGTCGACGAGTACGCGGCGTTCCTCGCCGACCTCGCGGCAGCGTGGCCGCGCGACGACGGCGCCGAGTGACCGCGACTCCTGCCTATGGCCCGCGACTCCTGCCAATGGCTCGCGACTCGCCGCGTCCCCACGGGAGCGAGGGAAACGGTCATCCCACGCGAACGTCTACTGCCCGCCATGGGATTCGGTTCGACCGCGAAGAAACTCCAGAAAGTCACGGATATGGCGGACAAGCTCTACGAGCGCTTCGAACAGCTCCGCGAGCAAGTCAACGACCTCACCGGCACCGTCGAGGACACCAGCGAGCGAGTCCAGGGCCTCGAAGCGGAACTCGCCGAACAGCGCGCGCTCGTCGAAGCGCTCGCCGAACAGCAGGGCGTCGACGTCGACGCCGTCCTCGCCGACGCGACAGCCGAAACCGCGAGCGAGGACGCCAGCGAGAGCGCCGAAACGGCCGAGACAGCGGGCCGCGACGCCGCGTAAGTCACGCACTCGGACGGTGCGCGTCACAGCCGCCGACAGCGTGCGTCGGGATGGCAACGCCTAAAGAACGCCGGTAAGAATTACCGGCTAGATGACCACCCACCGGAGGCCGCTGGACTCGGTGCTGGACACCGTCGGCGAAACGCCGCTCGTGCGCGTGCAGGCGTCGCCGGACGACGTCCCGGTGTACGCCAAACTGGAGTCGTTCAACCCCGGCGCGAGCGTGAAAGACCGCATCGGGAAGTACATGCTCGAAGCGATGCTGGACTCCGGGGAACTCCCCGAGGGCGGCACCGTCGTCGAACCGACGGCGGGCAACACCGGCATCGGGTTCGCCGTCGCCGCCGGCCAACTCGACGTCGACGCCATCTTCGTCGTCCCCGAGCGCTTCAGCGTCGAAAAACAACAGTTGATGCGCGCGCTCGGCGCGGACGTCATCAACACGCCCACCGAGGACGGCATGGAGGGCGCCATCCAGCGCGCCCACGAACTCGCCGACGAACTCGACGACGCCGTCGTCCCCCAACAGTTCGCGAACCCCCTCAATCCCGAAGCGCACTACGAGACCACCGGCCCCGAGATTCGGGACGCGCTCGACGGCGAGGTCGGCGCGCTCGTCGCCGGCTGCGGCACCGCCGGCACCCTCATGGGCACCGGGCGGTTCCTCCGCGAACACGAACCCGACCTCCACGTCACCGCCGTCGAACCGAAGGGGTCGCTGTACGGGTCGACGAAAGGCCAGGACGTCGAAGAAGCCGAATACAAGACCGAAGGCATCGGCACCCACGACCCCTCCACGAACGTCCTCTTCGACCCCGAATTTGTCGACGACATCGTCCAGATTCCCGACCGCGACACGCACGCCGAAATGCAGCGCCTCGCGCGCGAAGAAGGCCAACTCGTCGCGTCCAGTTCCGCCGCGAACAGCCTCGCCGCGCTCGATGTCGCCGAACGCGCCGCCGCCGGCGACCTCGCCCTCCCCCACGACTGCGTCGTCACCGTCTTCCCGGACTCCAGCGAACGCTACCTCTCCAAGGGCGTCTACGGCGCGTACGAAGAATGGGAAGGCTGACCCCGCGGCCGCGCTAGCGGTGACTCACCCCACCAACCGCTGGTGTTCGACCTTCATGCACTTGTCCTGGACGACGCGCAAGCCCGCGTCCTCCGCGCGCCGCGCCGCGTCGTCGTCCCGGACGCCGAGTTGCGTCCACACCGCCTTCACGTCGTCGCGCTCGACCGCCTCGTCGACGATACCGCTGACCTCCTCGCTCGGCCGGAACACGTCCACGACGTCCACTTGCTCGTCGACGTCGCTCAGCGAATCGTACGCCTCGCGGCCGAAGATTTCGTCCGCGAACGGGTTCACGGGAATCACGTCGTAGCCGTGCTCGCGCAAGTACGCCGGAATGTCGTGGGCGGCCTTCCCCGCCGTCGTCGAACACCCGACGACGGCGACGTGGTCGTAGGACAGAATCTCGCGCAGTTCGTCGTCAGACTCTACGGGCATACCCAGCGGTTCGACGGCCGCGGCGAAAAAGCCACAGGGTGGCGGCGTGGTCTACGGCAGGTGTAGCCGGCGCGCTCAGAGCGCGCGCCAGTCCGTCCCGCCACCGATACCCTTCAGTCGCGCCTCGAACTCCCCGCTCTCGGACTCACGGACGGTGATGATACCGTCGAACAACTGCTTCAGCGTGCTCACGGTCTGCTCGTCGTGCGCGCTCGAGTCCAGGACGAACACGCCCAGGGCGTCCGCGCTCTGCACGCGCCCCGTGAACACGTGCAGGAACCGGAACACCGTCTGGAGGTCGGAGTACATCAACAACGTGGACAGCGAGTGCAGGAGGATGCGGTTGCGCGTGATGTTGCGCTGCTGGTAGAGCGCGCGCAACAGCTCAGAGAGCTCGATACCGATGCCGGTCAAGTCCACTGGCGAGGACGCGTACCGCACCAGTTCGGACTCCGTCGCCGTCCCCATCCCCTGCTGTTTCGTCACGCAGTCCACCACCGCGATGACTGGGTCGCCGCCGTCGACGTGCCCGCGGAAGTCCTCGATGACGCGGTCGGCGCTGTCCTTCGTCGTCACTACGATGACCCCTTCGCCGTCCCGAGACCCGCGCGCGAGCACGTCGAAACCTAGCTCGCGCTTCCCGGTCATCGGCGGCCCCTCCACGAGGACGTTCGTCCCGGGGTCGACCTCGACGTCCGAGAACGCGGCACCAAGCTCGTACATTACGCTACCCCTCGCCTCCGGACCGCAACCGGGGGGTGGCGTGCCGACGAGTCGTACTCCCCCGTGCTCATCTGCCCGAAAGATATGCTGATTCGCTTAAATTCCTTTTGATTGGGCGGTCACGCGGCAGCCAGCCGTCCGACGACGAACGCCACCGCGGCGACGAACGTCCCGGCTTTCAGTAATTTTTGGCCCGCCGTCGGGTCGTCGAAACTCCGATATCCGGCCACGAGCATCAGCGCGTCCGCCGGCGCGACCACCGCGAGATACCACACGCCGAACGTCCCGTACACGTACGGCAGCGGACTCGCCGCCACCGCCACCACCAGCAACACGAACGCCAACACGAGCGCGCGCCGCTCCCCAACGACGATGGGCAGCGTCCGCAACCCCTCCTCTCGGTCGCCCGCCACGTCCTCCACGTCCTTGATGACCTCACGGGAGAACGTCGACAACGCCGCCAGCACCGCCAGCACCCCACCAGCCAGCGGCTCGCCGACCGCCGCCGACCCGAACAGGAACGTACTCCCCACGAGGTACGCCACCAGCGCGTTCCCCGCGCCAGGCAACCCCTTGAAGTACTCCGTGTACGTCACCAGCCCCACGAGGTTCACCGCCGCAATCCCCAGCGCCAGCGGCGGCAACAACACCGCGAGCGCGAACGCCCCAGCAAACAACACCAGACTGAACGCCAGCGCACCACGCGGCGACACCGCCCCGCGCGGAATCGGGCGCTCCGGCGCGTTGATGCGGTCGATGTCCCGGTCGAAGTAATCGTTAATCGCCATCCCCGCACCCGTCGCCAACCACGTCGCCCCCACCGCCGCAGCCGTCGTCGCCGACGCCGAGAACGCCCCACCGGCCACGAACGCGCCGATGAACGTCAACGCGCCGGCCGCGACCGTGTTCGTCGGCCGCGTCAACTCCAACAGTCCTCGGACGGTCGCCGCCAAGCCCATGCACGCCGCTACGAACACCCCACGGAATAAACGAGTCGGTCGACGCCTCCACCGAACCACGAGGTTTAAAACTACCCTGCCTCTATCCACGCACGCAGGGCGCTTAGCTCAGCTTGGACAGAGCACTTGGCTTCGGACCAAGACGCCGCGGGTTCAAATCCTGCAGCGCCCATCA
>JBDGQF010000118.1:0-7167 GCA_042219255.1 Halobacterium sp.
TTTCGCGAACCCACGAGAACGCGAACCAAGAATGTTGCGCAGTCGGCACGGAGCGCCACGCACCGAACAAATCTACCAGCTGCCGGACACCATTCGTTTCGGTTCTTGATTTTGAAGCGAAACGGCGGCGTGTCGCGGCCGGCAGGTCGGGCCGTCAGTCGCGGTCGGCGAGCGCGGACTCCAGTTCGCCGACGACTTCTGGGTTGCGGAGCGCGCTGATGTCGCCGAAGTCGTCGTCGCGCGCGACCGCTTCGAGCAGTCGACGCATCACCTTCCCGGAGCGCGTCTTCGGCAACTCGGGCGTGAACACGACGACGTCCGGGACGGCGATTGGGCCGATGGCGTCCTCGACGGCGTCGTGGATGCGCTCGCGGAGGTCGCCCTCGTCGGCGCCCTCGGCGGCGCTGGCGTACGCGTACACGGCCTGGCCCTTGAGGTCGTGGGGGCCGCTGACGACCGCCGCCTCTGCGACGCCCGCGACGTCGGCGATGGCGGCCTCGATTTCCATCGTGCCGAACCGGTGCCCGGAGACGTTGATGACGTCGTCCACGCGCCCGAGCAGCGTGACGTAGCCGTCCTCGTCGACGGTCGCGCCGTCCTCCGTGAAGTACGCCCAGTCGTAGTCAGAGAGGTCGGGCCGCACGGGGTCGCGGTCGCCGAACCAGTCGTCGTCCTCGACCATCGACAGCGGCATCCCCGGCCACGGACTCGTGACGACGAGGAATCCGGACTCTCCTGGGTCGACCGGGTCGCCGTCGGCGTCCACGACGCGCGCGTCGATGCCCGGGAGCGGCGGCCCCGCCGACCCCGGCTTCATGTCGTCGACGCCGGGGAGCGTCGTGACCATCATGCCGCCCGTCTCGGTCTGCCACCACGTGTCCACGACCGGACAGTCGCCGCCGCCGATGTGTTCGTGGTACCAGCGCCAGGCGCGCGGATTGATTGGTTCGCCGACCGTGCCGAGCAGGCGGAGACTGGAGAGGTCGTGCGACTGTGGGTGCTCTTCGCCCCACTTCATGAACGCGCGGATGGCCGTCGGTGCGGTGTAGAAGGTGTCGACTGCGTTTCGTTCGATGAGTTCCCAGACGCGGTCCTTTTCGGGGTGGTCGGGCGTCCCCTCGTACAGCATCGTCGTCGCGCCGAGCGCGAGCGGCCCGTAGACCGTGTAGGAGTGCCCCGTAATCCAGCCGATGTCCGCCGAACACCAGTGCGTGTCCTCGGGTTTGAGGTCGAGGACGGCGTGGCTCGTCCACGCCGCGTGCGCGAGGTAGCCGCCGGTCGTGTGCCGGACTGGCGTCGGTTCGCCGGTCGTGCCGGAGGTGTGAATGAGGAACAACTGGTCGGTGGCGTCGCGCGCCACGGGGTCGACCGTCTCGCCCCGGTGGTCGGTGACCAGCGCCTCGTAGTCGTGTTCGCCGTCGGCCAGCGGCGCGTCGCTCCCGAGGCGGTCGACGACTACTGTCGCTTCCACGTCGCTGTCCAGCGAGATGGCGGCGTTGTCGGCCTTGTTCTTCAGTTGGACGGGCGCGCCTCGGCGGTAGTAGCCGTCGCAGGTCACGAGGTACTCCGAGTCCGCGGACTCCATGCGCGTCGCGAGCGCGTCCGCGGAGAACCCCGCGAACACGACGCTGTGGGGCGCGCCGATGCGCGCACACGCCAGCATCGCCACGGGGAGTTCCGGGACGACTGGCATGTAGAGCGTGACGACGTCGTCCTCTTCGACGCCGAGGTCGCGGAGCGCGGCCGCGTACTCGTTGACCTCGCGGTAGAGGTCGAGGTAGGAGTACGTCCGGGACTCGCCGAGGCGGCCCTCCCACGTGAGCGCGACCTGGTTCTTGCGGTCGTCGAGGTGGCGGTCGACGCAGTTCTCCGAGGCGTTCAGTTCGCCGCCGTCGAACCACCGGAACGGCGGGCCGTCGCCGGCGAGCACGTCGTCGTAGTCCTCGCGCCAGTCCAGCAGGTCGGCCGCCCGCGCCCAGCACTCCGGCCAGTTTTCGTCGAACGACTCCCGGACGTCTGGGTCGGTGATGTTCGCTTGCTCGACGAACGACGCCTGCGGCGCGATTGCTGCTGGCGTGTCCTCGCCGCGTCCGACCGCCCTGTCGCCATCCATCGTCTGGCACTACGCGCTGGCGCGAATAAACGTTCGGTCTCTACCACCCCCGTTCGGCCTATACGCTTACCTGCACCGCCAGCGAACCACGGGTCATGAGTGTCGTCGCAGACGTCTCCATCCCACCGCACTCGGTCGCGCTCGCGGAGACGCTGGCCGCCGCGCCCGAGACGGTCGTGGAAGTCGAGCGCGTGGTCGCGCACCCGGACGGGACGCTGACGCCGTACTTCTGGGTGCACGGGGACGCCGACGCCTTCGAGGCGGCGACCGCGGACGACCCGACGGTCGAGTCCGTGACGCGGCTCGACGAGCGCGACGGCAGCGCGCTCTACCGGGCGTCGTGGCCGGCGGACGTCGAGACCATCGCGCACGCCACCGTGGAGACGGGCGGCACCATCGTCTCCGCGACCGGCCGCCGCGGCGGCTGGGACCTCACGCTACGGTTCGACGACCCCGAACAGCTCCCTGAGCTCGCGGCGTACTGCAGCGAGCGCGGCGTCGAGTACGACGTCGAGCGCGTCTACCGGCTGTCCGACGCGGAGCACGGCGCCGCGTTCGGCGTGACGGAGAAGCAACGCGAGGCGCTGCTTGCGGCCCACGAGCGCGGGTTCTACGAGGTGCCGCGCGAGGCGACGATGGCGGCGGTGGCGGACGCGCTCGGCGTCAGCCAGCAGGCGGTGTCGAACCGACTGCGCCGCGGCCACGGCAACCTCGTGGAGAGCCTGCTCACCGCGGGAGAACCGCCAGCGGGCGGCACGACAGTCGACCAGTAGCGGGCGGCCGGACGGCCCGAGATTTCCGCCCCCATTTAGCCCCATTGTCCATACAATCCTGGGGCTGATTCGGGGTGGTGTCCTCGGTACAGGAGCGCGCACATGGCCGACGACGAAACGGAACGAGGTGGTGAACCGGAGGTAATTGTTGGCTGTACGGCCTGCCAGAACACGTACCCCGCACAACGGACTGCAGACGGCGAGTACCGGCCCATCGGTACCGACGGCACCTGCGAGTGCGGGAGCACGGAGTTCGAGCGAATCGACGGCGACTGACCCACGCGTCTCGCCGTCGAATCCCGATTCCTGCGCGGACGTGAGGCGGACTGGGAGCGTCCACAGCGGCGCGCTCGCGGTGGGCTGCGACCGATTCACACACCTTGACAAAACTTATTGTACGGGGGCAGAATTTACGAACTGACGCGCTCGGAGCGGCCGAGCCACCAACACCGGGTGACAATCCGATGACCACCACACTCCACGCGACGGACGCCCCAGGCAGTAGCTGGGGGTCTATCGAGTCCCGCGTGGGGTTCACGGTGGCCGGATATCGCCCGAACGCGCAGTCCGCGTCCACCCTCGCCGCGTGAAGCGGCACCGGAGCCCCGGGGGGGACGCGGTACGCCGTCGGCGGCGCCGACGGTGCTGCGCGTGCTTCTCGTGGTTCTGACTGGGTGAGCGCGGGCTGTGTCGCTCCCGACGGCACGCCCGTGGATGCCGGTATGCCTGGCACCGAGTTCGACTCTCGGCGGGAGCCTATGGCAGCAGCCTGCCAGGTGGTCCGCTTCGACGCGGACCTGACGATGCACGTCCCGCGCGACGCCGCCGGCGACCTGGAGTGCGGCGCAGAAAGCGTCCTCGCCGGCGTCGACGCCGTCGAGCGCGTCGACAGCGTCGAGGTCACCGGTCTGACGCCGCGGCTGAACGACCTCGAAATCGAGGCGACGGTGACCGTCGCCGTCGACGTCGCTGGGGCGGCGGACGTGGCGCCCGTCGACGCCGCCAGCGACGCGCTCGCCGACGGGTTCGGCGTCGCTGCGGTCGACGTGGCGCGCGTCGACCACGCGGACGCGGGCGCTGACGCGCCCGTCCAGGAGTACGGCTAGCCGGCCGCTGAGGGCTGACAGGGCTAACCAGCCGCTGTGGCGTCTGTCCCCAGTTGTCGGTAGAACTAAGTGGGAAAGCGACGCGCCCGTACTGTAAAGCGTCCTTTACGGGCGCGGCCGCCAGCCATGACAGGGAGAGCAACGTCCGGGTCGAGTCGCCTCGCGAAGATTCGACGGTACCGGCGTCTGATGTACGGGAGCGTGCTCGGCGGCGCGCTGGGTTTCGTCGTCGCCGCCGAACTCGGCTACCACCTCCTCGGGCTCGCCGCCTACTGGGTCGGCCTGCTCGGGTTCGTCGCCGTCTACCGCGGCACCGACGTGGAACTGTACGACGAGCGCGACCGGAGCATCGAGCGCCGCGCCAGCCACCTCGCGCTGCTGGTCGTGGGTGCGGCGTTCGTCGTGTCGATGTCAGCGTTCTCCGCGCTGGAGGCGACCAGTGGCTTCGAGACGCCGGTGCTGTACGAGGGCGCGCTCCTGGGGTTCGCCGCGACCATGGGGGTGTTCGCAGTGACCTGTTACTGGCTGCGCTGTCAGCGATGAACAACGACGTGCGCCGCCGCCGCGAGCGCGAAGGCCTGAGTCAGGCCGAACTCGCGGACGCCGTGGGCGTCACGCGCCAGACCATCAACGCCATCGAGCGCGAGCGCTACGACCCGTCGCTTGAACTGGCGTTCGCGCTCGCCGACCACTTCGACTGCCGCATCGAGGAGTTGTTCGACCCCGAGCGCGAGGACTGAGCGCCCAGAGAACGAAGACTGAGCCCAGGGGACGTGACAGGCGGAAAACCTAAGTGGGAGTGTAAAGGAGGCTTTACTGTAAAGCGGGCTTTACACCGCGTGTCAAACCATGCCATCCGCAGACCAGTCCACCGAGACCGCTCGTCGCCCGCTCACCGCCCTCTGGAAACTCGACGCGCGCGTCGGCAAGTGGGGGTACAGCGTCTCCGGGTGGGCCGGCGTGTTCATCGGCGCCGTGTCCGCCCTGCTCGCCGACGACGTGGCGGCCGCGCTCTCGCTCGCCGAGACGCCGCTCCCCGAGACGCTCGCGGAACCGCTCGTGTTGCTCGTGATGGTGTACGGCCTGCTCGGCGTCGCGTACCAGTACCGCAAGCGCTACGGCGGGCCGTCGTGTCGCGTCTGACCGCGAAAGCGCAAGTGGCCGCTAATCCCGCCACTCCAGGACAGTCGCCGACCACGTGTAGCCGGTGCCAGCGGCGAGGAACAACACCACGTCGCCGGCCTCGACGTCCCCGTCTGCGAGCGCTTCGTTGAGCGCGAGCGCCTGGTCGACGCTCTGGACGTGACCGTACTCGTCGAGGTAGTGGTGGCCGTCGTCGTCGAGGCCGAGTTCGCCGGCGAGGTACTCGTGGAACGACCGCTTCATGTGCGTGATGGCGGCGAAGTCGACGTCGTCCCTGGTGAGTCCGGACGCCGCGAGCGCGTCGTCCGCAACCGAGAGGAAGTTGGGGGCACTGACGTCCGCCATCCGCTCTTTCATGTCCTCGCTGGTCACCGTGAGCGTGTGCATGCCCTCGGCGACCGTCTGCTCGCTCGGCGGGTGTTCCGACCCGCCGGCGGGCATGACGACGTCCCGGGAGAAACTGCCGTCCGTGACGGCGGCGCTCTCGTGGACGACGGCGCGCGTGCGGTCGCCGGCGTCGCGTTCGAGGACGAACGCCGAGGCGCCGCTCCCGAAGTTGAACATGAAGGAGGCGTCGTCGTCGCCGTAGTCCACGAGGTCTTCCTCGCGGCTCGCGGCGACCAACAGCGCCGAGTCGACGTCGCCGGTCTGGAGTTGGGCGCGCACCTGCCGGAGCGCGATGGGCGCGCCCGCGCACAGCGTGTAGGACTCCGTGGCGTACGCGTCGCGGGCGCCGACGCGCTCTGCGACGTCCGCGGCGGCCGACCACACGACGTAGTCCTTGTACTCGCTGCCGTGGTACAGGACGACGTCGAGGTCATCCGGGTCGACGGCCGCGTCGTCGAGCGCGTCCGCCGCGGCGGCCACGCACATGTCGGTGACGTGGTCGTCCTCGGGCGGACAGACGTGTTTCTCGCGGACGCCCATCTTCTCGGTGATAACGTCCTCGGGGATGTCGCTTTCGGCCGCGATGTCTGCGCCGGTGACGACGCGGTCGGGCGTGTAGACGCCGAGGCCGGTGAGACAGACTGTCATTTGCGGAGGTTACGGAGGTACGTGGGGAGTCGTTTCGCTACCGGGCCGCCGAGGCGCGCGCGCAGCGAGCCGAGGAGGCCGCCCGGCACGTACAGCACGAACACGACGAACACGATGCCGAGGTAGAGGCTGGCGTGCCCGTTCAGGAACGTCTCGATGCCCTCGCCGGGCGTCATCCCGTTAACGAGTGGCATTTCGAGGACGGACGGCGGGACGTACTCGCGCAGCAGCGGGAGCAGGCCGCCGCCACCACCGGTCTTCGAGAGGAACTCGACGACCGCCTCGTTGAACAGCCAGCCGTACAGCGGGCCGGCGAGCGTGCCGAACCCGCCGATAATCGAGGCCAGCAGGGCGTCGCCCGTGACGAGGAAGTACAGCGAGTTGTCCGGCGACACCGAGCGCCGGAACGCCGCGAACAGGCCGCCGGCGACGCCGGCGAAGAACGCGCTGATGGCGAACGCCGCCATCTTGTACCGGTACGTGTCGTAGCCGACGGCGCGGGCGCGCTCCTCGTTCTCGCGGACGGCGACGAGCACGCGCCCGAACGGCGAGTGCACCATGCGCTGCATCGCGAGGTAGCACACCAGGACGACCAGGCCAATCATGTAGTACGACACTTCGGTCGCGCCGAGGTCGAGGAACAGCCAGTCGACGCCGTCCCCGCGCAGCGGCCCGACGGCGAGGTTGAGCGCGTCGACGCCCGGGACGCCGATTTCGAACGCGTTCGGGTGGAGGTCGTTGCTGACGGCGACGCCGTCACGCGGGTTCGAGGAGACGTACTCCCAGTCCCGCATGAAGACGTACATCACCTGCGCGAACCCGAGCGTAATCATCGCGAAGTAGACGCCGGAGAGCCGGAACGACACAGACCCGATGAGGAGCGCGAGCGCGGCGGCGAGCAGGCCGGCGGCGAGCACGCTAACCATGAACGGCGTGTCCGGTGGGAGCAGCGGCACTTTCCCGTTCGCGACGAGGATGACGAAGTAGCCGCCGGTGC
>JBDGQF010000258.1:0-7144 GCA_042219255.1 Halobacterium sp.
CGCACGCTCTTCCAGGTCATGTCCACGGGGCACACGACGTACACGACGTTCCACGCGGACAACGTCGGCGAGGTTCTGAAGCGGTTCACCACCGAGCCTATCAACGTCTCGAAGACGCTGTTCACGGCGCTCGACCTCGTGTCCGTGCAGTCCCAGACGCGCGTCCGCGGCCAGAAAGTCCGGCGCAACCGCTCCATCACGGAAATCAACCGCTACGACCCGGAGAACGACGAAATCAACGTCAACGACGTCTTCCAGTGGGAACCGGAGGACGACACGTACCGCCAGACCGCGGACTCCTCGACGCTCCAGGACATCAAGTTCGACCGCGGGTGGACGCAGCAGGAACTCGACGCGGAACTCCAGGAGCGCCGCGTCCTCCTCGCGTACCTCATCAAGGAAGGCCTCAACGAGTACGCGCAGGTCGCCGCGACAGCGCAGGCGTACATCAACGACCCGGAGACCATCCTGACGCTCGTCGCAAACGACCAACTCCCTGCGGCGCTGGAAGACCTGCGCGGGATGGAGAGCGTGCTCATCGACGTCGACCCGAAAAAGGAGGAGATGGTGCCGCGACCGGACCCGACCGAGCAAGTGCTCGACGAAGCGGAAGCAATCCTCGAGGAGGCGCGCAGCGAGGGCGGCGTGCTCGCGGAGTACGAGGGCAAGACGACGGAGTCCCTGGCGATGGCGCTGTCGCCTGAAGCCGCCGAACAGGACGTCGTCGCGGACGCCCGCGACCTCGACGCCGCCGACCTCGAAGCCGCAATCGAGCGCGTCACCGACACCGACCTCGAATCCGCAGTCGAGCGCGTCGCGGACGTGGAACCCGCGGAACCCACCGAGCGCGTGCCGGACGACCTCGACCCCGCAGTCGAGCGCGTCGAGGACTCCACTGACGACCACGACGACGGGTTCGGGAGTTTCGAACCCGCCGCGCCGCCAGACGACGCCGAAGACGAGACGGGAGCGGACGGCGCTGACAGCGACAGCGGGGCCGGTACCGAGACCAAGTCAGACGACGAAGGGGCTGAGAGCGGCGGTGACGCCGACAGCGGCGGTGAGTCCGACGTCGGTAGCTCCGGCAGCGATAGTGACGCCGACGGCGACGCCACCGCGGACGCCGGTGGAGAAGGGACTACGGTCGGTGACGACGGCGCAGCCGAGACGGAGTCCGGTGCGCCAGACGGGGGACGGACGGAGGGCGAGCAGGACGAGGACGCCGCGGGTGACGCGGACGCCGGAGCAGATGAGCGAACAGGTACCGCGGACGGCGAGGTGAGTGACGGGCGCGCGTCCGGTGGCGAGTCGACTGCCGAACGCGAGGGCGGGGGCGAATGAGCACGGAGTCCCGGTCGTTCGGCGAGGGCGCGGACATCCTCGCGGACGCGTTCTACCCCCTGTACAAGTGGGTGTTCAGCGAGGGCAGCGACTTCGTGGCGGACATCGAGACGAAACTCGCGGAAGCCCGCATGGACGACCCCGTGGAACTGTTCATCTCGCGGGCGATGGGCGTCGGCGTCCTCGTCGGCGTCGTGCTGTGGCTGCTCGGCCTGTTCCTCGGGTACGTGCTGTTCTACACGGGCGTCATCGCGACGGAGACGCTCATCGGCGTGCCGGTGCCCAGCGACTTCCTGCTGGCGGTCATCGAGGCGCTGAAGATTCCCGCGCTCGTCGTCGGCACCGGCCTCGTCTTCGGGTTCGTGGGGTTCACGCTCGGGTTCGGGACGCTCATCGCGATACCCTACATGCGGTCGTCGTCGCGCGAACGCGAGATTAACATGCTGCTGCCGGACGCCGTCTCGTTCATGTACGCGCTCTCCATCGGCGGCCTGAACCAACTGGAGATTCTGGAAGCGATGGCGAAAGCCGACGACACGTACGGCGAAGTCGCCATGGAGTTCCGCAGCATCGTCCAGGAGACCGAGTACTTCGACACCGACTACCGGACGGCGGTCCGCAATCGCGCGATGGAGACGCCGAGCGACGAACTCAGCCAGTTCCTCACGGACATGCTCTCCATCATCAACTCCGGCGGCGACATGACGGAGTTCCTCTCGGACAAGAAGGACAAGCACATGCGGACCGCGAAACAGCAACAGGAACTCACGCTGGACACCCTCGAACTGTTCGGCGAGATGTACATGACGCTGTCGCTGTTCCCACTCCTGCTCATCATCATCCTCGTCATCATGAGCATGCTCGGGCAGGCGCAGATGTTCCTGCTGTACGCGACCGTCTACGTGCTCACGCCCGTCGTCGGCATCGGCTTCCTCGTGCTGGTCTCCACCGTCAAGCAGGACGAACCCGGCGACGGCTACCTCGAGTTCGAGGACGGCGAACCCGGCCACCGCGAACCCGGCCTGTTCGACCTCGGTCTCGTCGAGCGGTTCGTCGGCGAGTGGTCGCTGTTCGACCGCGTGAAGAGCCGCGAGGGCAACTACGAGACGAAACAACTGATTCGGAACCCCCACATCTTCTTCCGGGACAACCCCCTGTTCACGCTCGCGTTCACCGTCCCCGTCACGCTCGTGCTCGTCGGGAACGCCGTGCTCGCCGGCGTCGCGCCCACGACCCTGGACGGCATGATGAGTTCCGCAATCTGGGGGACGTTCCTGTACGTCTACCTCCCGCTGTACCTGATTGGGGTGCCGCTGGCCGTGTTCCGCGAGTGGAACGTGCGGTCGCGGCGCCGCATCACGAACAAGCTCTCGGACAACCTCCGGAAGCTCTCGTCGGCGAACGACACCGGCATGACGATTCTGGAGTCCGTGAAGTCCGTCTCCGAGACCACGAGCGGGAAACTCGGCCGCGAGTTCGAGGTGATGCACGCGAAAGTGAACTACGGCACGAGCCTCAAGCGCGCGCTCGTCGAGTTCAACAACAAGTACCACATCCCGCGGCTCGCCCGCACCGTGAAACTCATCTCGAAAGCCCAGGAGGCCTCCAGCCAGATTACGGCCGTGCTGACGACGGCGGCGCAGGCGAGCGAGAACCAGGACGACATCGAGCGCGAGCGGCGCGCCCGCGCCCGCATGCAGGTCGTCATCATCATCATGACGTACCTCACGCTGCTGGCCGTGATGGTCATCCTGAAGGTGAAGTTCCTCGGCACGATGGCCGGCCTCTCCGGGACCGCGGCAGCAACTGGCGGAGCGGAGGCCGCCTCCCAGGAACTCAGTTTCGGCGGGAACATCGACACCGAACTGCTCGGCGCGATGTTCTTCCACGCGGTCACGATGCAGGGCATCATCGCCGGGTTCATCGCGGGCTACATCCGGGACGCCGACCTGCTCTCCGGGGTGAAGTTCGCGGTGGTGCTGCCGACCGTCGCCCTCGTCGCGTTCGCGTTCACGTAACATGACTCGCGCACAGACCACGGTCGACTTCGCCATCGGCATCAGCATCTTCCTGGTGACGGTGGCGTTCGCGTTCGCGTTCCTGCCCGGCGTCATCGCGCCGTTCACGGACACGGACGTCGGCGACCCCGTGTCCGCGAACCGGGTCGCCGACCACCTTGCGACCGACCGCCTCGGGTCGCCCGACCACCCATACGTGTTGAACGCGACCGAGGCGGCGGTGTTCTTCGACAGCGACGACGCGCTCGCCGACACCGTCGCCGTGCCGTGGTACAAGTCCGTGAACGTCACAATCAACAGACCGGACGGGGACGCGGTGCAGTTGAACGCGACAGTCACCGCCACCGCAGGCCCGTCAGTTCCAGACAGCGCCGACGTGACCGTCGCCTGGCGCACCGTGACCGTGGACGGCCAGCGCGCCGAACTCGTCGTGAGGGTGTGGTAGCATGCGCGGGCAAGCACACACCCTGGAGGGCGTCGCGGGCGCGCTCGTCGTCGTGGTCGCCGTCGCGTTCACGCTCCAGGCGACGGCCGTCACGCCGCTGACCGCCAGCACCGCAAGCCAGCACATCGAGACCCAGCACGAGCGCGCCGCCTCCGGCCTCCTCGAAGTCGAGCGCGCGAACGGCAACCTCTCGATGGCGCTGCGCTACTGGAACAACTCCTCCGGGTCGTTCCAGAACGCCGACCCCGACGGCTACTACGTCGGCCAGCCAGCGTCGCCGGCCGTCGCCAGGAACACGAGTCGGCCGCCGAACGTCTCGTTCTTCCGCGCGCTCGAGGAGACGTTCGGCGGCGACCAGGCCGTCGTCTACAACGTCAACGCGTACTACGTCGACGCGTTCGGCGAACGCCGCCTCCGCCGCGTCGTCTACAACGGCCAGCCGAGCGCGGACGCCGTCGCCGCGACCCGCCTCATAACCGTCTACGACGACCAGAACGTCACCACGCTGTCCGGCGGCGAACTCGTGGTGTCCTCGACGGGCCCGCGCCTGGAGAACGCGACGTACTTCCCGGCGGACGTCGACGGCCACGCGTACAGCGTGGTCGAAATCGAGGTGGTCGTATGGCGGATGTAGGGCGGTTCCTGCGCGACGACCGCGGCGTCTCCACCACGCTCGGGTACGTCCTCAACCTCGGCGTCGCCGCGATTCTCGTCACGACGCTGCTGCTGGCCGCCGGGACGCTCGTCGAAGACCAGCGCGAGCGCGCCGTCGAGACGGAACTGCGCGTCGTCAGCGAACGCATCGCCGCCGACCTCGCCGCCGCCGACCGCCTCGCGCGCGCAAGCGACGGCGGCAGCGTCCGGTACGTCATCGAAGCGCCGTCCCGGGTCTCCGGCACCACCTACGAGGTGCGCGTGAACCAGTCCGGGAACGACAACGTCGTCCTCGCCGCCGACCGCTCGGGCGTCACCGTCTCGATGGACGTCCAGACGGAACTGTCCGTGAACGCGTCCACGCACGGCAGCGGCAACCTCGTCGTCGTCTACGACAGCGACACCGGGACGCTGGAGGTCACCGATGCGTAGCGTCGACCCTTGTGCCGCATTCGACCGCCGCGGCGTCAGCGAGACAATCGGGTTCGTGCTCGTGTTCGGCATCGTCGTCTCGACGGTCGCCGTCGTCTACGTCGGCGGGTTCGACGCCCTCACGAGCGCGCGCGACGCCCAGCAGTTCGGGAACACCGAGCGCGCGTTCGACGTCCTCGACTCCAACGTCGAAGACCTCGCGGTGCGCGGCGCGCCCAGTCGCACCACCGAAATCCTGCTGTCCGACGGCGCTATCGTGTTCGGCGACCCCGTGACGTTCAACGTCACCGCTGGCGGCCAGAACTACTACACGACGACGATACGGCCAGTCGTCTACCACGCCGACGACGGCGACAGCATCGTGTACGTCAACGGCGCGGTGTTCCGCCAGTACGACGACCGCGCAGTCATGTTCGACGAGCCACGCCTCGCCACCGGCAACCGCACGCTCGTCCCGTACGTCATCACGCGCGCCGCCAGCACGAACGTCTCAACGGACAACACGCGCCGCCTGCTCGTCCGCACGAGCGCCACCGACCGCGCAGTCCGGACGTTCACGAACACCTCGGCGAACCTCACGATTACGTCGCCGCGCGCGCCCGCCTGGCAGCAGTACCTCGAAGCCGAACTCGGCACGACGTGTACGGGCACCGCGACCACCGTGGACTGCCGCCTCCCCGGAGACGACGTCTACGTGCAGGCGCTCGTGGTCAAAGTCGCACTCGGCTGAACGTCACGCCGGTCAGTTCAGCGAGACGTTCACGGTGTTCTTCGTGATGTGGAGGAACGTCACCACGCGACTCCCGGACGTCGAGTACTGGATGTTTCCCGTGGACGCGTCCAGGTCTGTGCTCGCAGAGTTCCCGGGCGGGTTCTGTTTGCCCTTCGAGAGCACTTTCAGGTCGACGTTCGGCCCCATCTCCGCGAGATAGTAGTTCACGATGTAGCCCGTCGAGTTGTTCGACAGCGGCGGACTCGCGCCCTGGTACGTCTGGTTCGTCGGCCCCGTCAGGTTCAAGTACATCGTCGGGTCGTTGTCCGCGTCACAACTGTACGAGAACGTCGACCCGTTCTTCGTGAACGCCGAGTTGTTCTCCCACGTGTGCGTCGTGCCGCCGTCCGTGTACTCCACGGTGACGTCCGGCTGTTTGCCGTTGCAGACGTCCGCGCCCTGGACGTTCACCTCGAAGCGCTCGGAACCGCCGTTGTCCGCGACCAGCGACCAGTCCAGGTCGCTGAAGTCCGAGTTCTTGTTCGGTTTCAGGGTGAACGACAGGTCTTCGATGGGGTCGTCGCTCGCCAGCCCGCGGAGTTCCAGCGGCGTCTCTTCGAGCGTGAACGCGCCCCCAGACCCGCGCGCAATCAACTCCAGTTCCACGGTCTGGTTGGACTCGTAGACGGTGACGTTCCCCGTCGTGCGCTGCCGGAAGTACGACGCCCACCCGCGGTAGTAGTCGCTCTGCACCGACACCGTGACGTTCCCCTCCGAGAGCGGGTTCGACAGCGTCGCGTTCGGGAACACTGGCTCGGCGACGTTCACGGGCGTGACGCGCGCCGTCGGCCCGCCCGCCGCCGCGTCACTTCCGCCGGCGACAACGATTATCGGGAGCGTCAGCGTCGCGTCCCGGTAGTTGAACTCGGGCGGCGACACCATCTCCGACCCCGCGCCGACCGACCGCCACACGCCCCCGCCCTGGTACGCGACCTCCGCGTTCCCGCGCTCGAAGACGACAGACCCCAGCGACGTGTTCACGTACTCAGTCGTCGAGTTGTTCGTCGTCCGCGCCACCACGATGCGGCCCGTGTCCGGCCGCACCTCGTACGACCCGCCCTCAGACCGCGCCAGCGACACCGACTGGCTGCCAGACCGCCCGAGCGCCACGAGCGCCGACCGCGCGTCGAACAGGCTCATCGACTGCTCCGCGCGCTGGACCGCCGACCGGTCTTGGGCCGCGTCGAGCGCGCCGCCAGCCGTCGCCACCACCACACCGACGCCGACGACGGTGATGGCGAGCAACAACACCACCCCGATGACTTCGGTCTGGCCGCGCGCGTCCATGCACCACCCGTTCGGCACTGGAACGCAAGAACCTGACGGGGACGTGTGACACACCAATCACTTCGAGAATTCAGCGACGTACGGGCGTGGCGTGAATCTCGTGAGCGCAGCGAGAGAACGGGCGCGGCGGGGGTGAGCGGACGCGGAGCGTCCGCGAGGGTCGTCACGGCCGCGAACGACCGGAGTGAGTGAGCG
>JBDGQF010000262.1:0-7108 GCA_042219255.1 Halobacterium sp.
CCGCGTATGATCCTGACCATGTGTGGTCGTATACTGCACGAATTCGTGTATCATATGAGCTCTCACAATCAGAGCTATCCCTTGGTTCGAGATAAATCGACCCATATTCCAAGGCGGAGTAGCCTTCATCGTTGATGCCATTATCTTCCGACCAGTCGTCCATCATACCGCTATCATCTACTAAAAACCCGAATGATTCGTCACTATACGACCTTCCGTCATTTGCTTCCACGTTTGATGAACCTGACGAATCCTCGTAAATATTATCTTCTTTCCACTTCCAACATGACTGTTTGAATGAAAGCCCGATAGCATCTTTTGGGTCAACGCCATTGCTCACTTCGCCACCGCAGGTTCCGCATGGTACTGAAAAATATAACTTGAAGTCGAAGTCAATTGCATAGTAGTCACCATAATACGAACTTATGATGCTGAGATTTGCATCAAGTCCTGTTGTTAAAATATCTTGAACTTTTTCTATGCCGATCTCGCCATCATATTGCTTAAATGACGGCTTGAAATTCGAAGACGTAACGCTGTACCCTCTTGATTCTATATACTCTTCCCACTTTTTATGAGCTGCCTCCTCACGAATCTCTTTTGCTTTTGACTCTGAATTCGCCTTTCCTTTCTTCCGGATTGATCTTGCTTTTTTCTGAGCAGCCTGATCTTTTTTCTCCCGAATTTTTGCGGCCTCATTGAGAACCGCTTTTAGATTTTCTTTCCCTGACGACTTGTTTTTTCCAGCCACTATTCCGGTCATACTTAGGCCTGCACCGGATCCGAGAACTTTCAACGCTTTACGATGGGATAAATTTTCTTCTATCCCATATAATACCCAACTATTTCTAATTACATAAAACTAGGGTCTTAGTTTAAATCATGCCTGATTGTGCCCCACTTCTTGTTTAGGCCGACCGAAAAATCGGAGGGCTTTTTCCCTTTAGGCCGACCTAAAGCGAGTATGGAACGCCGCAAGTTCATCAAGGCAGGCGGTGCCGCCGCGCTCGCAGGACTGCTCGCAGGCTGTGCAAGCCCCAACGAGGGCAGCAGCGACCCCACCGAGGAACCGACCGAGACGACGCAAGCCACGACCGAGGCGACCACGGAAGCGACGACGGAGGCCACCGAAGAGGAGACTACCACGGAGTCCGCGTCCTACTCCGTCTCCATGACGCCCGTCGGCGAAGTCACGTTCGAGCAAGTGCCCGAGAAAATCGCGGTGTACATGCCCGGCTACGCCGACATGCTCGTCGCGCTCGGCCACGGCGACGCCGTTGCCTCCGTCGGCCAGAAGGCGCGGTTCCACACGACGCCGTACGACGAACTCGACGGCGTCAGCGTCGACAAGTCCAACATGGTCGACCTCGTCAGCGCCGGCGTCACCAAGGAGACGTTCCTCGACATCGACGCCGACCTCAACCTCATTGACCCCAACTGGCTCATCAACGTCTTCGGGATGGCAGAGGACGACGTCCAGTTCATCGAGGAGCGCACCGCGCCGTTCCTCGGCAACACCATCTTCCGCCGCACGGACGCCTGGCACGACTACGAGTACTACACGCTGTACGGCGCCTTCGAGAAAGTCTCGCAGGTCGTCCAGGAACAGGAGCGCTACGAGGCGTTCAAGGCGTTCCACGACGAGTACATCGACCGCATCTCCCAGGACGTCCCCAGCGAGGGGCCGCGCGGCGCGCTCGTCTGGGGCGGCAAGGACAACCCCACGTCGTTCTCCCCGTACCACCTCAGCGGCCAGGGGTCGAACAAGAAGTCCTTCCACGACCTCAACGTCCGGGACGCCATCGCGAACTCGGACGTCGAAGCGCTCTCGGAGAGCCAGCGCTCGAAAATCGACTACGAGACGCTGCTCGACCTCGACCCCGAAGTCCTGTTCGTGCGCGGCCACGAGGACAAGACGCCCGAGGAGTTCCAGAACACCGTCGTCTCCTTCATGCAAGACCACGACACCGCCAGCCGCATCACCGCCGTCGAGAACGGCGACGTCTACCGCGGCGGCCCCATCTACCTCGGCCCGATTCAGCACCTGTTCCTGACCGAGCGCTTCGCCACCGACCTCTACCCCGAGACGTTCTCCGGCGAACTGTTCGACCGCGCGGAACTCGCGTCAATCGTCAACTCGTAGACGGAACGCTTTTCAACTCTTAGGCCGCCCTAAAGGATAAGCGCAGTCGAGGGGTAGTCGGCGTCAAGCCAGGCCCGGGCCGCCGGACGCCCACCCCTCCCCACCCCAATCACTCGATGTCACGAGAGTTCCGCGTTCGGGACGTCATCCTCCCGAAATTCGACGCGACGCTCGCCTCAATCGCCGTCGCCAGCACCGCCCTCGTCCTCCTCGGCGCGCTCGTCCAGATACGCTACGGCGCCTACGAGATGCCCTTCGAGACCGTCTGGCGCGCGCTCTTCGACCGCGCCGTCTGGACGGACCCGAAGATTATCGCGACCGTCGTCCTCGGCGACGACCTCGCGCGCACCGTCGGCCTGTACGCCGACCTCTCCGTGCTCACCGACGCCACCGCCGTCGTCTGGACGATACGCCTCCCGCGGGTCGCCGTCGCCGTCTTCGTCGGCGCGAACCTCGCCATCGCCGGCGCCATCTTCCAGGCCATCACGCGCAACGAACTCGCCAGCCCCTACATCCTCGGTGTCTCCTCCGGCGCCGGGTTCGCCGTCGTCGTCACCATCGTCTTCTCGCTCGGCACGTACCTCCTGCCGGTCGCGGCCGCGGTCGGCGGCACCGGCGCGTTCCTGCTCGTGTACGCCGTCGCGTGGCGCAACGGCACCACGCCAGTCCGCCTCGTGCTCGCGGGCGTCGTCGTCGGCACCATCTTCAACAGCCTCCAGACCGGCGTGTTCTACTTCATCGACAGCAACGGCGCGATGCGGACCGCCGTCGCGTGGCTCGCCGGCTCCCTCACCGGCGTCGGCTGGTCGGAGTTCCGCCTCGTGCTCGTCCCCACGCTGTTCGTCGTCCCCGCCGCCATGGTCGCCGCGCGCCAACTCGACCTCCTCCTGCTGGGCGAACGCCGCGCCCGCGCGCTCGGCATGCGCGTCGAGACGATGCGGTTCCTGCTGTCCGCGCTCGCCATCCTCGCCACCGCCGCTGCCGTCTCCGTTGCCGGCCTCGTCGGGTTCGTCGGCCTCGTCGTCCCCCACATGGTGCGGACGTTCGTCGGCAGCGACTACAAGCGCCTGCTCGTCGGCTGTCTGTTCGCCGGCCCCGCGCTCGTCGTCGTCGCCGACGTCGTCGCGCGTCTCGGCCTCGGCGGCGCTCAGGTGCCAGTCGGCGTCGTCACGGGCCTCATCGGCGGCCCGTACTTCCTGCTGTTGTTGCGCCGCACCGAGTCCTTCAACGAGTTCTAGCCATGCCAAAGATACCACTCCTCGACTCCGACGACGACGCCGCGTTCGTGCCCGAAGACCCAGTCGACGACGCCGCGCTGTTCGCGACCGACCTCGAACTCGGCTACGGCGACCACACGGTCGTCGACTGCGACGACCTCGTCGTCCCCGAGGGCGAAGTCACCGCGCTCGTCGGGCCGAACGGCTCCGGGAAGTCCACGCTCCTCAAGGGCCTCTCGGCGGAGCTCGCGCCGGACGCCGGCACCGTCCTGCTGCGCGGCAGCCGCGTCCAGGAGCGCTCCGCGAAAGAACTCGCGACCGAACTCGGCCTCCTCGACCAGGAGAACGACGCACCCGGCGGCCTGACGGTCGAAGACCTCGTCACGCACGGCCGCTACCCGCACCGCGGCTTCCTCGACCCCCTGGACGCCGACGACGAGGCCGCCATCGACCGCGCCATCGACATGGCGGGCGTCGCCGACCTCCGCGACACGCCGCTCTCGGACCTCTCCGGCGGCCAGAAACAACTGGCGTTCGTCGCGATGGCGCTCGCCCAGGAGACCGACGTCCTCCTGCTGGACGAACCGACCACGTACCTCGACCTCCACCACCAGTTGCGCGTGATGGAGACGGTGCGGTCGCTCAACCAGGAGGACGACGTCACCGTCTGCGTCGTCCTCCACGACCTCCAGCAGGCCGCGCGGTTCGCTGACTACCTCGTCGCGCTCGACGACGGCAGCGTCTACGACTGGGGGCCGCCCGAGGACGTCGTCACCGAACAGTTGCTCGCGGACGTCTTCGACGTCGACGCCGCCGTCGACTTCCAGCCGGGGGACGACGAACCGCGCATCGTCCCGCGGCGCGCGCTCGACTAGTCCTCCAGTTCCGCGACGCGGTCGCGGAGCGCCGCCACTTCCTGCTGTAACTCCGCCCGCGACGGCGGACTGTCTCCGTCGACGGTAGTGGTGACGACGAGCGCGAAGAGCCCGGTGAGTGCGACCGCGGCGCCGCCGACGGCAAGCCACGCCGGCACGTCGACGTCCAGCGCAACCAGGAGGACTGCGTCGTTGACCAGCACGACTGCGAGGACCACTGGGAGCGTGCTGCGCATACGTCCGGGTCTCGCGTCGGCGCACTGAACGGTTGCGGTCTCGCGCGGCCGCGACCCCACTCGCGTTGCCGTCGGTGCCATCGGTCGCGACGACGCCGGCAGCCAGCACGGTCAGCTCCGGTAACCACCCCATCGTTTCGACTCACCCACCACGGCGACGCCGCGGCCGGGCCGGGTGTCGGCCACCACTGGAAGGCACCGGTCAGTCCGTCGTCCGCCGAGTCCGAGACTCCGGAGGACTCAAGACCCGACTCCGCCTTCCAGCGCACATGCCCGTCGACTGGGACGCCGTCACGCACGTCACGAAAGTCGACCCCGCCGAACCCCTCCCCGCCGACCTCGGCGTCCTCGGCCACACCGACCTCGTCATCGTCGGCGGCTCCGACGGCGTCACCGCCGAGAACACCCTCGACGCGGTCGAACGCGTCCGCGACCAGCACCCCGACCTGCCAGTCCTCCAGGAGCCGTACAGCGCCGGCCACGTCTCCCGGGACACCGTCGACGCCGTCGACTCCCTCGCGATTCCCGCCGTCTACAACGGCGACCGCGACAACTTCGTCGCGAAACACGTCGACTTCTTCACCGACCTCGCCGCCAGACCGGACGACCTCCCCGGGAGCGACCTCCCGTTCGTCGGCGACCTCGTCGCGTCGCGCGGCCGCGACGCCGTCACCGACCTCGCCGACGAGGTGCTCGGCGAAGGCTACGTCGTCCAGAACCTCGACTCCAAGGCCGCCGGCGTCTCCGGCGCCGACGCCGCGTACACGCCCGAGGAAGTCGCCGGCGCCGCGCTCGCCACCGAATCCCTCTACGACTTCCCCGCGTTCTACGTCGAGTACTCCGGCACCTACGGCGGCCCCGAGGACGTCGCTGCCGCCGCCCAGTACCTCGACGACACCACGCTCCTCTACGGCGGCGGCGTCCGCAGTGCCGGCCAGACCCGCGAGATTCTGGACGCCGGCGCGGACGCCGTCGTCGTCGGCGACTGCTTCCACGACGACCCCGACCAGTTCCTCGAAACACTCCCCTGACGCTGAGTCGAACGCGTTCGACGATGCGTTTTTCGCCGCTCGCACGGACACTCCACGTATGGAAGTCGAAGTCAGTCACCTCGGCGTCTTCGGCGTCCTCGGCGTCCTCGGCGTCGTCGCCAACGAACCCGCGCTGTTCGCGCTGTTCGCCCTGTTCGCGCTCGCCGGCAGCGACCGAACCATCACTATCCCGTCGCCCACTCGCACCGCCAGCAACGAGTGACGAAGCCGTCGCTGCCCGTTCTCCGACTGGTCGCTGCGCGACGCCCCGCGCTACGCCCAGCCGCTCGCGGCTCCCGCTGGTCGCCGCTCGCCGTACCGTGGCCGCCCTCCGGTCGCCTCGCCCCTCGCGGTTCGCTCCGCTCACCGCTCGTCATTTCCGCGGGCCGTCGCTGCGCGACGCCCCGCCAACCGCAATCCATACCTTCCGCGCCCGGCAGTTCGACGTATGGAACTCGGAGTTATCGGTCTCGGCCGGATGGGGCGCATCGTCGTCGACCGGTGTCTGGACGCGGGCCACGACGTCGTCGCGTTCGACATCGACGCGGACGCCCGCGCGGACGCCGCCGAAGCGGGCGCGACCGCCGTCGACTCGATTCCCGCGGTCGCCGACGCGCTCGGCGACGAGAAACGCGTCTGGCTGATGGTGCCCGCGGGCGACCCCGTGGACGCCGCGCTCGACGAACTCGCGCCACACCTCGGGAGCGAGGACGTCGTCGTTGACGGCGGGAACAGCCACTTCGAGGACTCGACGCGGCGCGCCACCGACCACGAGTTCGCGTACCTCGACTGCGGCACGTCCGGCGGCCCCGCGAGCGCGGACGAGGGGTTCTCGCTGATGGTCGGCGGCCCCGAGTGGGCGTACGAGGAACTCGTGCCGGTGTTCGACGCCGTCGCGACCGGGCCGGACGGCCACGACCGCATGGGGCCGGCGGGCTCCGGCCACTACGTGAAGATGGTGCACAACGGCGTCGAGTACGCGCTCATGCAGGCGTACGGCGAGGGGTTCGAACTCCTCCACGACGGCCGCTACGACCTCGACCTCGAAGCCGTCGCGCGCACGTGGAACAACGGCGCCGTCATCCGGTCGTGGCTGCTGGAACTCTGCGAGGAAGCGTTCCGCGAGGAAGGCAGCGACCTCGGCGACGTCGCCGACCACGTCGCCGGCGGCTCCACGGGCACGTGGACCGTTCAGGAGGGCCTCGAACAGGAAGTCCCGCTGCCGCTCATCTACCAGGCGCTCGCCGAACGCTTCAACTCACGCGCTACGGGCGACGGCGAGGGACGGTTCTCGCGGCGGCTCGCGAACCGGCTGCGGTACGGGTTCGGGCGGCACGAGGTTGCGCGGGTCGGAGGGAACGAGCGGAGCGAGTGACTGAGGCCCGCGGGAACGCGAGCAGCGTGGTCGAGCGAAGCGAGACCACGTTACGGAGAGCGGCGAACAGTGTGAGCCGCGAGCCAAGGTCGCTCGGAGAGAGTGAGCGCAGCGAACGACTGAGAGCGAAGAAGTAGCGACCGCAGGGAGCCGCGAGCCGAGGTCGCGCGGGGGAGCGACGAGAACTGAGGGGGCTGCCGGCGCTCAGTACCGGGACTCGTACTCGATTTC
>JBDGQF010000285.1:0-2657 GCA_042219255.1 Halobacterium sp.
TTCGAGAACCGCGTGACGTTGATCTTCTCCGGGCGCGTCTCCCGCAACAGCGCCATCGACATCTCGTGGTCTTCCTCGGTCTCCGTCGGGAAGCCGACGATGAAGTCCGTCGAGAGCGTCCACTCGTCGAGGTAGTTGTCGAACGTCTCCACGATGTCGACGTACTGTGCGACCTCGTGCTGGCGGCGCATATCCTCCAGGACGTCGTCGCTGCCGGACTGCACGGGCGCGTGCAGGAAGTTGTATATCTCGTCGTGTTCGGCGAACACCGCGGCGAGCTCCTCGCGGATGCCGTGCACGCCGCCGGGGTTCGCCATCCCGACGCGGACCCGGAAGTCGCCCTCGATTTCGGTGGCGATGCGCTCGAGGAGTTCCGGGAGCTTCCGCTCCCCTTTGTCCCACCCGTAGACGCCGGTGTCCTGGCCCGTGATGCGAATCTCCTTCGCGCCGGCGTGCACGAGCGCCCGCGCCTTCTCGACGTTCTCCTCGACTGGCGGCGAGTCCACGCGCCCCGTCGCCTGCTTCGTGATGCAGTACGAGCAGTTGCTCATGCATCCGCGCGCGATGGGGAGGATGCCGATGACGCCGTCCAGTATCGGCTCCGCGTCCGGCGTCGTCGTCGGGCACTCGCCGTTCGTCACAGCCTCCGGCACGTCGTCCCAGTGCAGCACTTGCGCGTCCACGTCCGCCTCGGCGAACTCCTCGCCCTGCGCGAGCGCCATGCAGCCAGTGACGATGAGGTCGGCCGTCTCGTCGGCGAGTTCCTCGGCCCGACGGAGCATGTTCCGCTCCGTCTTCTCGACGACTGTACAGGTGTTGAGGATGGCGACGTCCGCCTCGTCGGCCCCCTCGACCCTGTGGTGGCCGGCGTCGCGGAGTCGCCGCTCGATTTCCCGGCTCTCGCCGCGGTTCGACGTACACCCGTACGTCTCGATGTGGTACTGGGCCATCCGTTAGCCGTGTTTCGACGCGCGCACCCTAAAGCACGACGATAGCCGGTCGCTCGCGCGCCCGCCGAACGCACGATTGCGGCAGTCCCGGGGCGCAGCGACACGGTGAAGGGCGCCCGCTCGTAACCACTGCACGTGTCACGCCTGCCACGGATTACGCGTGCGGAGGCCGCGGTGTTCCTCGGCGGCGTCGCCAGCATGGGCCTGGAACTGCTGGCGGGCCGCCTCGTCACGCCGACGTTCGGGAACAGCATCTACGTCTGGGGGAGCATCATCGGCGTGTTCCTCACCGCGCTCAGCCTCGGGTACTGGGCGGGCGGCCGGACTGCCCACCGCGCCGGCCCGTCGACGCTCGTCTCGATTCTCGCGACGGCGGCCGTCCTCGCGGGCGTCGTCGTCGTCGCTGGCGAGTCCGTCGTCCAGGCGTCAGCCGCCCTCCCGGTGCCGTCGCGGTACGCGGCCGTCCCCGCAATCGTCGCCTTGTTCGGGCCGCTGACGTTCCTCGTCGGGTTCGTCAGTCCGTACGGCGCTGAGCTGTCCGCGGCGGACGGCCGCGGCGCGGCGTCCGGGCGCGTGTACGCGCTCGGCACCGTCGGCAGCATCGTCGGATCGTTCGGCACGACGTTCGTGCTGATTCCGGCCTTCGACGTCGCCGTCATCGCGGCGTTCTACGGCGGCATTCTCGTCACCGCGGCGGCCGTCGTCGCCGACCCGTCGCCGCGCGCCGCCGCGAAAATCGTCCTCGCCGCCACCGTCGTGCTGTCCGCGTCCGTCGTCGGCGTCTACGGCGTCAGCGTCGGCGAGGACACCATCTACAGCGACCAGACCGCGTACTCCGAGTTGCGCGTCGGCCAGGACGACGGCGTGCGCACGCTCTACCTCGACGGCGTCCGGCACTCCGCGATGTACGCGGACGGCCGCGACGGCTACGTCTTCGAGTACAGCAAGTACGCCCACATCCCCGTCCTGTACGACGAGGACGTCGAGGACGTCCTGTTCGTCGGCGGCGGCGGGTTCAGCGGCCCGAAACGGTTCGCCAGGGAGTACGACGTGGACGTCGACGTCGTGGAAATCGACCCCGGCGTCGTCTCCGCCGCGCGCCAGTACTTCAACGTCAGCGAGGGCCCGAACTTCGACATCCACGTGATGGACGGCCGGCGGTTCCTCGAATCGACGAACGAGACGTACGACCTCGTCGTCCTGGACGCCTACCAGCGCAGTTCCGTGCCGTTCCACCTCACCACAGTCGAGTTCATGAGTCTCGTGAACGACCGCCTCGACGAGGACGGCAGCGTCGTCGCGAACGTCATCAGCGCGCGCTCCGGCGACGGGTCGAGGTTCTTCCGCGCGCAGTACAAGACGATGCAGCGCGCGTTCCCGCACGTCTACGCGTTCCCCACCTCGCAGACCGACGCCCTCCAGAACATCGAAGTCGTCGCGACGAAGGGGGAGGCGCTCTCCGAGTCGGAACTCGAACGCCTCGCGCGCGAACGCGACGTCGGCATCGACCTCACCGGCGCCGTCCAGAGTTTCACGCCCGCGAGCGAAATCAAGACCAGCGACGTCCCCGTGCTCACCGACGACCACGCGCCAGTGGACGCGCTCCTCCAGGGACAGGTCGGCAAGGAGTACGTCGTCGTCGAGAACGAGACGAACGGCACGCAAGCGGTCGCCGCGCCACCGGCGACCGCCAGTATCGCGGTCTGA
>JBDGQF010000285.1:2757-7076 GCA_042219255.1 Halobacterium sp.
AGCGGCGTCTCGATGATGACTTTCACGGGGAGCGGCGTCGCGTCCACGACCGTTTCGAGGTCGGCGCGGACGGCGTCGAGTTCGCCGGCCTTCAGGCGGCCGACGTTCGTCACGACGTCGAGTTCGTCGGCGCCGTCGGCGTGCGCGACGCGCGCCTCGCTGGCTTTCGCGGCGGGCGCGTGCTGGCCGTGCGGGAACCCGATGACGGTCACGACCGTGAGGTCGTCGGGCGCGTCCCGCCGGACGTCCGCGACGTAACACGGCGGGATGCAGACGTTCATGCCGTACTCGACGGCCTCCTCGACGACGCGGTCGACGTCAGCGGGCGTCGTCACGGGGCCGAGGACGGTGTGGTCGATGCGGGCGGCGAGGGCCTCGCGGTCCATGTGCTAGGCACGCACACTCCGGAGTAAAATGCTGCCGGTGGCCGGCCGCGCACCCGCCCGGATTTCCGCGACTGATAACCAGGCCCCAATCCTTAACTACGGGAGTAGTTCTCTCGGTGCTATGCAGGGGACGACGAGACGCCAGTGGCTCGCGACGTCCGCCACCGCCGTGGCGGGGCTCGCGGGCTGTCTGGGCGTCGGCGGGTCCGGAGAGCCGGTGACGGTGGGGTCGCTGCTCCCGCTGTCCGGGCCGGGCGCGCTCGGGAAAGTCGCATCACACCACGAACGAGCGGTCGCGCAAGCGGTCTCGCACGTCAACGCCGCCGGCGGCGTCAACGGCCGCGAGGTCGTGCACGAGTCCCGGGACACCGAGGCGTCGCCGGACGCCGCCGCGGACGCGTACTCGTCGCTCGTCGACGAGGACGCCGTCGCTATCGTCGGCGCGGTCATCAGCGGCATCAGCGAGTCGCTGGCGGGCACCGCCGCCGAGGACGGCCGCGTCATGCTGAGTCCGTCCAGCACGAGTCCCGCGCTCGCGGACGCCGGCCGCGCCGGCGACACCAAGTTCTTCGGTCGCACGTGCCCGAACGACCGCCAGCAGGCCGCCGTGATGGCGAAGATTCTGGCCGACCGGCGGTACGCCGACGCCGACACGGTGGGCGTCCTCCACCTCGACGACGCCTTCGGCACCGCGCTCGCGGACGCGGTCGCCGGCGCCGTCGAGGCCGACGTCACTGACACCGTGTCGTTCGCGCCGTCCTCAGAGGCGCCCGGCGACCCCGTCGACGCAGTGCTCGCAGCGGAACCCGACGCTGTCGCGTTCGTCGGGACGCCCGGCCAGTCCACGTCCGTCCTCACGGAACTGCTCGCCAGACAGTACGACGGCGAGGTCGTGTTGAGTTCCGGCCTCCTGCCCGCGTCGCCCGGCAGCGAGTACACGGGCGTGTACACGGCGTCGGTCGCGACGGCGCGGACGGTCGGCACGAAACGCCTCGAAACCGAACTGTCGGACGTCGCGCCGCTGATGCCGTACACCACGAACGCCTACGACGCCACGATGCTCGCCGCGCTCGCCGCAGAGCGCGCCGGCGACGCGTCACCGTCGGCAATCGCCGGGTCGCTCCGGGCGGTCTCGGGCGGCGAGGGCCACGCCGTCGGCGTCGGCCAGTTCGAGCGCGCCCGCGACGTCCTCGCCGCCGGTCGCTCCGTGAACTATCGCGGTGCGTCCGGCGCCGTCGACCTGCGCGCCGACCTTGAACCGCTCGCGTCCTACGTCGTCGAGCGCGTCAGCGGCGGCCAGACGGAGACGCTGGAACTCCTCCAGCGGTCGTACTTCACGGGAGGTGACGGCGCGTGAGCCGGTTCACCGGCCGCCTCGAACGGTTCCTGCCGGAGCGCGTCCGCGGCAGTTACGCGTTCAAGTTCAACGTCCTCCTGCTCGCGGTGGTCGTCGCGCTCGCGGCCGCCGGCGGCATCATCCACTTCCAGACGAAACAGACCGTCGGCGCCGACACGGAAGCCGACGTCACCGGCATCGCCGACCAGCAGGCCGCCGCGCTCAACGACTGGGTGTCCCAGAAGCAGTCCACCACGCGGTTCACCGCCCAGCGGATTAGCGGCGTCTCCGGCGGCGCCAGCGCCATCGACACCCAACTGGAGCGCACGTTCGCGACGCTGCCGCGGGACGTCCACTCGCTGCACTACGTCGACGACGACACCGGCGCGGTGCTCGCGAGTACGGACGACGCGCTCGCCGGCCAAATCGTCGACCAGGAGACGGCGCCGTGGCTCGCGACCCTCGGGAACGCGTCCGGCGGCGTCGCGCTCTCCGACCCCTACGAGGTGAACGGCGAACCCGTCGTCGCGTTCGCGACGGTGGTCGGGGACTCCAACCGCGCGCTCGTGTTGACGGCGTCGCTGTCCGAGCGCTCCCAGACGTTCAACTCGCCGGCCGCCACCGGCGACGTGAAAGTCATCGACGACGACGGCACCATCGTCCTCGACAACCGGAACCGCGCGCTCCTCGACGCGTACACCGACACCGAGGGAGCGGTGCCCGAAGCGGTCAGTACCGCCCGCACGGGCACGACGACGTTCGGCGTGTTCAGTGAACGCACCGGCATGGACGACGGCAGGTACGCGACTGCGTACACGCCCGTCGTCGGCACGGACTGGGTGCTCGCGTACCACGTGCCGCGCGGCGAAGCGTTCGCGCTCCAGTCCCAGGTGACGACGAGTCTCGCCGCGCTCGTCGGCATCGCGCTCGTCGGCGTCGCCGCCGTCGGCCTGACCGTCGGCCGCCGGACGTCGAAGGCCCTCGAAGCGCTGTCCGACCGCGCGGACGCCATCGCCGCCGGCCGCCTCGACGTCGACCTGCCGGAGACGTCGCGCACGGACGAACTCGGCCGTCTGTTCGGGTCGTTCGCCGCGATGCGGTCGTACCTCGGCACCGCCTCGCGGCAGGCGGACGCGCTCGCCGCCCAGGACTTCGACGCCGACGTCCTCGACGAGGACATACCGGGGTCGTTCGGCGAGTCGCTGTCCGAGATGCACCACCGCCTCGAAGCGCTCATCACCGACCTGGAGGAAGCGCGCGCGGACGCCGAACAGACCCGCGAGGAGGCCGAACGCCTCAACGAGGAACTCGAACGCACCGCCGCCGAGTTCAGCGAGGAGATGGCGGCCGCCGCGGACGGCGACCTGACGCGGCGCCTCGACCCGGACGCCGACAGCGAGTCCATGCAGGCCATCGCGGACGCGTTCAACGAGATGCTCGCCGACCTGGAAGCGACCGTCCAGCGCGTCCGCGACATCGCGGACGCCGTCGACGACTCCAGTCGCGACGTCGCGACGAGCGCGAGCGAAATCCGGAACGCCAGCGAGCAGGTCAGCGACAGCGTCCAGGGCATCTCCGCGAGCGCGGAGACCCAGCGCGAGAACCTCGACGAGGTCACCGACGAGGTCACGTCGCTGTCCGCGACCGTCGAGGAAATCGCGGCGAGCGCGGACGACGTCGCGGAGACGGTCGAGGCGGCGGCCGCGGAGGGCGAGCGCGGCGCCGAGCGCGGCGAGGCCGCGGTCGCGGAACTCCAGCGCATCGAGCAGACCGCCGCGGACGCCGTCCGGCGCGTCGAAGCGCTCGAAGACACCGTGGCGTCCATCGGCGACGTGACCGACGTCATCACGGACATCGCCGAGCAGACGAACATGCTCGCGCTGAACGCGAACATCGAGGCAAGCCACGCGGACACCGACGGCGACGGGTTCGCCGTCGTCGCGGACGAAGTCAAGAGCCTCGCCGAGGAGACCAAGGAGTCCGCCGCCGAAATCGAGAGCCTCGTCGAGTCCGTGCAGGCGGAAGTCGACGACACCGTCGCGGACATGCACGAACTCGGCGACCGCGTCACCGCCGGCGGCGAGACCATCGACGACGCCCTCGGCGCGCTCGACGACATCGTCGACCGCGTGGAGACGGCGAACGCGGGCGTGCAGTCCATCAACGAGGCGACCGACGAGCAGGCCGCGTCCACGGAGGAAGTCGTGACGATGACCGACGAAGTCCGCGACCTCAGCGACCAGACCGCCGAGGAAGCCCAGGACGTCTCCGCGGCTGCTGAAGAACAGACCGCGTCCGTCACCCAGGTCGCCGACCTCGCCGGCGACCTCGAAGCCCGCGTCGACGAACTCAACGACATCCTCAGCGAGTTCGAGGCCGGCGCGGACGCCGACGCGGAACGTCTCCAGGACGACGCGACCGACGGCGGACCGACAGACGCGCCCGAGAGCGACGCGGCCGACCACGCGTCCACGACCGCACCGGACGGCGGCCGCGACGACGCCTGACAGCGCCAGTCCTCGCGCGCCTACTCGGTCTCGCCGTCGTTCGCCAATCCTTACGTGGCCCCGCCGCTTACGGGCGGCCATGCTCGCACC
>JBDGQF010000400.1:0-2802 GCA_042219255.1 Halobacterium sp.
GGCATCGTCCAGTTCTCCGCGACCGTCCAGGTAGCGTACTACGCGCTCACCGCGCTCGTCGCAGCCTTGCTCGTGTTCGTCGCCCGAAAACAGTCCGACGTCGAGGTGCGCGTCGACGGCGCGCCGAGTCGCTGAGAGCGCACAGAAACCGGAACGCCGGCCGCAGGGACGGCCTACAGGAGTCGGGACAGGAACCTCCGGCCGCGCTCGGTCGTCGGCTCCTCGAAGAACTGTTCGGTCGACGTCTTCTCCACGACTTCTCCCTCCGCCATCAACACGATGCGGTCGCCGACTTCGCGCGCGAACCCCATCTCGTGGGTCACGACCATCATCGTCATCCCGTCGTCGGCGAGCGTCCGCATGACGTCCAGGACTTCCCCGACGAGTTCGGGGTCGAGCGCGCTCGTCACCTCGTCGAACAGCATCACCTGCGGGTCCATCGCCAGCGCCCGCGCGATGGCGACGCGTTGCTGTTGGCCGCCCGAGAGCTGGTTCGGGTACGACGACCCCTGTTTCTCGAGGCCGACGCGGTCGAGCAGCGTTTCGGCTTTCTCCGTGGCCTCGGACTCCGGCAGCCCCTTGACTTTCTCGGGCGCCAGCGAGATGTTCTCCAGGGCCGTCTTGTGCGGGAAGAGGTTGAAGCTCTGGAACACCATGCCGATGCGCTGGCGTAACGCGTTGATGTCCGTCTCGGGGTCGGTCAGCGAGATGCCGTCGAGCCGAATCTCGCCGTCCTGGACTTCCTCCAGGCGGTTCGTGCACCGCAGCAGCGTCGACTTCCCGGAGCCCGAGGGCCCGATGACGACGACGACCTCTCGCTCCTCGATGGACAGGTCGACGTCCTTCAGCACGTGGTTCTGTCCGAAGTACTTGTCCACGCTCTCGAATTCCAGTAGTGCGTCAGTGTCAGTCATCGGTTAGGCACCCCCGAAGCGGCGCTCGAAGAACCCGTCATGGCCGTCCTCGTCGTCGTCGCCGTCGGTCGCGTACTCGTTGCCGCCCCAGTCGGCGCGGCGTTCGAGGAAGCTCACCACTTGACTCATCGTCATCGTGATTGCGAGGTAGAACACGCACAGCCAGACCAGCGGCGTCCACGGGTCGAGCTGGTTGCTGTTCACGCTCCGGAACACGCTCATCAGCTCCGGCACCGCGATGACGGTCAAAAGCGAGGTGTCCTTCACGAGGATAATCTGGTCGTTCCCGATTGCCGCCAGCGCGTTCCGCCACGCCTGCGGCAACACGACCTCGCGCAGCGCCATCACGCGCGACATGCCCAGGGAGCGAGCGGCCTCCATCTGACCGTCCGGGACGGCGTCGATGCCGCCCCGAATCGCTTCGCCGACGTACGCGCCGTGGTTCAGCGTCAGGCCGATGACGGCCGCGGGGACCGCCCAGTCCACAATCGGGAACTCGCCGGTCGCCCACAGCCGCGGGATGCCGAAGAAGATGATGAACAACTGGAACAGCAGCGGCGTCCCGCGGAAGAACTCCACGTACCCCTTCGCAATCTTCCCCGTGATGGCGGACGTGGAGATGCGGCCGAGACCGACGAACACGCCGAGTGTCACCGACAGGACGCTGGAGACGGCGACGATGCGGATGACGAGCCAGAACGCCTCGACGAACCGCGGGAAAATCGTCTCCAGGAGTGTGAAGTTCACTTGCGTGGAGACAATCCACGTGACCAGCGAGCCGATGAGCACGAGGAACGCCAGGGAGACGAACGCGCCGAGTCGCTTGACGAGGCCGTCGCGCATCAGGACGCCGCCGCTCGTGGCGCTGGGACTCGAGTTGTTGCCGCTCGTAGAGTCAGACATTGTGGGACAACGCGCCGACGGTTACCCGTCGAAGTACTTGTTGTAGATTTCGTCGTACGTGCCGTCCTCCCGGATTGCCGCGAGCGCGTCGTTGACTTCCTTGCGGAAGTCGTCGTCGTCCTTCCGGAACCCGATGCCGTAGTTCTCGACGGTGAGCGTGAGGTACGGCGGCGCGTTGTCGCCCTGCTCGGCGGCCTTCCCTTCGCCCTCCATGAAGACGACGCCGTCGTTCTCGTTGACGAAGGACGCGGTGACCGTGTTGTCGTTGATGACCGCCGAGACCTGGTTGTTCAGGAGGGCGTCGAACGCGCCCGTAATCTGGTCGAAGCTCTTGATTGTCAGGTCGCCACCGAGGTCTTCTTTGAGGCCTTCGGCGGCGGTCTCGCCGGTCGTCCCCTTCTGGACGCCGACGTTCTTCCCAGCGAGGTCTTCCGGCTTCGTGATGTTGTCCTCCTCGAGGACGGCGATGGTCTGGTACGCGGTGAAGTACGGGTCGGAGAAGTCCACGGACTTCTGCCGCGTCTCGTTAATCGTCATCGCGCTCATGATGATGCGGAAGTTCCCGTTGTTCAGCGACCCCATGATGCCGTCGAACGAAGTCCGCTTGAACTCGTAGCTGCGGTCGAGTTCGCCCTCGAAAATTGCTTCGGCGATGTCCACGTCGAACCCGACGAGTTCGCCCTCGGCGTTCTCGTACTCGAAGGGCTTGTAGGGGATGTCAGAACCGATGACAATCTTGTCGCTGCTCCCGAACAGTCCGAGGCAGCCACTCAGTGCCAGTGCTGACGACGCGCCAGCGGTCGCCTTCAGGTAGTCGCGGCGTTGCATACCACCCGCGTTGGCCTCCACATATAAAACACTTTATTGGTAGTTGAGGCAGGAGTCCGACGGAGCTGTCCGGAGACCGGTGCCGGACGGCCAGTATCCGGGTTAGAAGAACTCGTCCAGGCCCGCCTGGTCGTCGTCGCTCTCCTCGGTCTCCTCG
>JBDGQF010000400.1:2902-7075 GCA_042219255.1 Halobacterium sp.
ACGTGCTCGGCGTCCAGGTCGTAGGCCGCCGTCATCGCCACCGTCAGTTCGCGGTTCTTGCAGTGGTGGGTCATCGTCGCGAGGAACGGCACGATGTCGCGGCGCGCCGTCGCCATGCTGCAGCCAGTGACCTCCGCGACGTTGCGCGCGACGTAGTCCCGTTTCTCCCTGGTGGCGCGCGAACTCCCGAGTTTCCGCCAGTACGACGGCGGCCCGTAGCGCGTCCACCCGCCGTGGTCGTGCTGGCGCGCCGCCGCGACGCCGCCCGCGATGTTGTCGGTCGCGTACCGCCAGTACGAGTAGTTCTGCGTCGCGCGGACGCGGCCCAGCCAGACGTCCGCGTTCGACAGGAACTCGTAGGCCGTCGCCAGTTCCTCGCCGTAGTAGTCCTTCGGGACGTTGTCCTCCACCCAGTTGATGAGGTCGTCCGGCGTCTCGTCGACGTCGTACGCCGACCGGAGCGCGTCCTCCGCGCCGAGGTCCTTGATGAGGTCGTCCAGGAAGTCGAAGACGCCCTCCGACCGGTCGCGCTCCCCCATCACGACGTCGTCGGTCGTCAGCGTCTCCTCGGTCTCCGCGAGCGCCTGCAAGTCGTTGACCGCCGACCGCAGGTCGCCGGAGTTCTGCTCGGCGATGGCCTCCAGGGCGTCCTCGTCGTAGTCGATGCCCTCGCGCCGACAGATGTCCCGCAGCACGGGCACGATGGAGCGCTTCGAGACGTCCCGGAACTCGATGTCCTGGGTGGCGTTCCGCAGCGAGTTGCTCATGTCGTAGTACTCGTTCGCGATGAGGACGATTGGCTGCGGGGAGTCCTTCACGAGGCGCGTGATGGCCGCCGAACCGCCGCGGTCGACGTTCCCGTGGAGGTTGTCCGCCTCGTCCATCACGACGAGTTTCTTCCCGCCGGTGCCGCCGGTCAGCGTCCCCGACTTCGCGGCTTCGCCCGCGACGCGCTCGACGACGTCCGCGGTGCGCTGGTCGGACGCGTTCAACTCGATGACGTCCCAGCCCTCGTCGTTCGCGAGCGCGTGCGCCGCCGACGTCTTCCCGACGCCGGGACTCCCGTGGAGGACGACGGCCTCCCGGTGGTCGTCCCACGTGTCCGCCCACTCCCGGAGCGCGTCCCGGGCCTTGTTGTTCCCGCGGACCTCGGACAGCGACGACGGACGATACTTCTCCGTCCAGTCTACCATTGTACGCGACTAGGCGAGAACCGCGTTTAGTGATTGCGGACGGCGGGCCGGCGGCTGACCCGGGCGGCCGTGGTAGCGCGCTCGCGCGCGGAGCGCGCCACAGCGGCAATCACACTCGGGTACTTCGTGTTCGCCGTCTTGGGACTCGTGGCGTTCCAGTACACCGTCGGCGGCGCGACAGCAGCCTAGAGGTCGCGGGCGACCATCTCGCCCCAGTGCTCGAACCCGTACCGGTCGTAGAACGCCTGCGCGCGCTCGTTCTCGCGGTCGACGTCCAGCACCATCCGGTCGAGCGGCAACTCCTGGTCGCGCGCAGCATCGAGCGCGGCGTCCATCAGGTCGTCCGCGACGCCAGTGCCGCGCGCGTCCGGCCGGACGTAAATCTCGTTCAGGACGGCTGCGTCCCAGATGAACGACAGCGACTCCGGCAGCACGAACGCGTACCCCAGTAGTTCCTCGTCGTCGCGCTCGCTGGCTTCGGCGACCTGCACGCAGCGGTCGTGCTCCGCTACGCAGCGGTCGACCCAGTCCAGCCAGTCCCGGCGGTAGTCGTCGTCCAGTTTCGCCTCGTAGACCGCTTGCTTCTCGTCGCTGCCGGTGCCCTCGCCGAGTCCCGTCTCGAAGCCGCGCTTCAGCACCCAGAGCGCGTCGCTGTCCGCGTCCGCGTACGGTCTGACCATGCCCGCGGTTGCGGCCGGACGGCGTTAGCGTTTCGCCTCCCGGAACCGGCCGGCGACGCCCGTGAGGGCGCTCAACACCACGACGAGTTCCAGGCCCGAGGAGACGATTGGGAACACGCGCTCGGCGTGCTTGGGGTCGGCGCCGCGCTCCAGGTCGACGCCCGTGTAGTAGTGCGTGTCGTTCGTGGTGCCGCCGACCGTGCCGCCGCCGCCCGCGTCGTCGCTCAGGTCGACGAACGTCTGCACGACGCCGTCCGTGCTGGACAGGTGGAGTTTCCCCGCGAACGTGTAGAACCGGTCGTGGACGGGATAGAAGAGGTTCACGCCGTTCGTCATGAGGTCGGGGAGGATGCCGCCGACTACGAGCGCGACGATGCCGACCGCCGCGACGTGCGGGCCGCGCCGCCCGAACTTCGCGTGCAGGAACGACTCCGTCCGGTGCGTGTCCCAGTACAGCAGCACGCCGAGCAGCGCCGGCAACAACAGCGTGTGGAGGAGCGCGCGGTGTCCGCCGGCCACCCAGATGCCGAGGAACGTGTCGACGTCCGGGAACGCGGCGAACGCGCACACCGCCGCGAGCGCCTTCGCGTCGAACTCGTGGAGGAGCGCCGCCGCGACGAGCGCGCCGAACGAGACGTGGACGACCGTCGAGACCATGCGTGGTGGTCAGACCCACACCAGAATACGTCTTGTCCCGCGCGCCGCCGGCCGCCCCGTGGCCGCACGCGAGTTCGGCACGTGTCGAAGCTGCTCCGGTAGGCTTTTCGTCGGCGCACCCACAGGCTCCCGCATGGTCGAGGACCCGCGCAGCGACCTCGCCGAGCGAATCGCCGGCGAGATTACGCTCAGCGACGACCCCGGTGCGACCCTCCGGAAGTGGCGGACGGACTTCGAAGTGACGCAGACCGAACTCGCCGACCAGCTAGACGTTTCGTCGTCTGTCGTCTCCGACTACGAGAGCGGGCGCCGCGAGAGCCCCGGCATCGCCCTGGTCGCGCGCCTCGTGCGCGCGCTCCTGGACATCGACGAGCGCCGCGGCGGCGACCACATCCGCCAGTACACGCGCGTCCTCTCCGCCGGGTTCGACAGCGACGTCGTCCTCGACCTCCAGGAGTACCCGGCGGCCGTCGCGCTCGACGACCTCTACGACGCCGTCGACGCCACCGAAATCACGGCCGGCGAGCGCGACAGCGTCACCGGCCACACCGTCATCGACTCCATCGAGGCCATCCGTCGGCTGCGGGCCGACGAGTTCTACCGGCTGTACGGCCAGTCCACGAGCCGCGTGCTCGCGTTCACGAACGTCTCCCGCGGCGAGAGCCCGCTGGTCGCGCTCCGCGTCGTCAACCCGACGCCGAACGCCGTCCTCCTGCACGGGCTGTCGCCGGACGACCTCTGGGAGCACGCGGCCGGCCTCGCCCAGCAGGACGGCTACTCGCTGGCCGTCACCGAGATGGACATCGACGACATGCTCGACGCGCTCCGCGAACGCGCCTGACCCCGCGGTCGCGGCGTTCTCAATGGCCGCCTGACCGAAAAAACGAGTCCGTCGGCTACCGGCGGCACCACCGGCCTGCGGCCTACTCGATGTACGTGTACTTGCGCTCGTTCATCGGGCCCCAGCCGTCGAAGACGAACTCCGAGTCCGGCTGCGTGAACGGCTCCAGTTCCACGGTCTTCTCGTGGTTGTGTCGGTCGTGAATCAGCTCGTACTCCGAGAACGAGATGTCCTGCCGGCTGTCGATTTGGTCGTCGACGTCGAGCGCCGCGACCTCGTCGGCGAACCCCGGCTGGACGGTCTCCTCGTGGATTTCCGCCTGCGCGCCGGAGCCGTAGGAGGCGACGAGGAGGCTCTGTCCGGCGAGGTCTTTGCCGTTCTCGGCGGCGTGCATGAGCGCGCTGACGCGCGCGATGTGGACGGAGCCGGTGTACCAGTTGCCGACCTGGCTGGAGATGGACAGCGTCGGTTCGATGGTCTCGCCGTACCACTCGCGGTACGCGTCGGTGTCCTTCAGGTCGTCGACGTAGCCCTTGATGGCTTCGTCGAAGTCCTCCCGCGAGTCGAAGTCCTCGCGGCGCGGCTGCCGGCCGATTTCGTCGGCGAGTTCGTCCTCGACTTCCGTGCCGCGAATCATGTGGCGGTACCCGAGCAGTGCGGCCTTCCGCACCATGCCGGGGAACGGCGTGTGGAACGGGATGTACGCGAAGTCGTCGGGGTGAGTGTCGCCTGACGCGCGCTCGAAGTCCTCGAGGGCTTCGCGCATCCGCGCGAGGTACACCTGCATCGAGCGCTTGCCGTC
>JBDGQF010000136.1:0-7034 GCA_042219255.1 Halobacterium sp.
TGACCGCTCAGGTTGGGGATTCGCAGCAGAACGTCACGCGACCAGAAAAATAAACCTTCGTCTTCGGTACAAAGGTTTCCGAGAAGACGCTGGAAGGGGGTACCATTCTGCAGACTGCCCTGCGTTTGTCTCCGCCCCATCTAATTCGGCGCGGCTCGATTACCCACCACATCAACCGCGGCTGGCAGAAGGAGAAACTAAGCGGGTGCGTTGACGTGTCCGTTTCTGTGCTTGACAACCATTAGGACCCTCAAACGAAGGAGCAGGAACGGCAGGGCAGGAGCGAGTTTGTCAACCTGCTGTAATTCGGTAGGGCCGTTCCCCTTTTCTCGTGGCAATACCTAATCACTCACGCCGGTAGACATTTCTGTCTAATTGTTGTAAGTAAACGTATACAAATGGGGGATGGCGAGAACGCTGTTAGAGCGTTCGTAGATACGATACTAATCCCTATTGCGTTCACAAGTGGGATTTGGCGTGCAATCGGAACAAGTCCAGCAAACGAGACAATATCAATTCTTACCCGCTTTGCTGAGAGTCAGGTTATGCAAGAAATTATTGCCGCGTTAGGCCTCAGTATGCTACTAATCTTTGCTGGCGGTGTGGTCGCGTCCTATCTATTCGGGAAAATTCTCGGCCTCGCCTCGTTCGCCTCGGCATTTGCTTCTGGTATGCTCGTCGTTTCTGCACCGAACATCAGCGTTTACTTACTCGTGCTTTCGTTCGTTCTCGCAATAATTGCACCGTTCATTCATCACGAGGGTGATAAGCGAGGCGGGCCTCCTCGGGTTGCTCCGCCTCGATAAATTACTCAACTGGCTACCGCGAGAAGTGGCATTTCGGTTATTACTGCCGCCAACGTACATCGAACTGACCGCCACAAGGCGTTGGGGTCGTACCCCGGAACGAATCAAATCACATTTCAAACCGCGAAAGTGGGACTCCGCGAGATGGCACGCGATACTCCCCTCTTGCGGTTTTGGTGTGTTAAAGTGGAAAATGGGGCCGGAGGGATTTGAACCCCCGATCGACTGATATCTCCGGTGCGCCTCGGAACTCCAGAGGGTCGTCGTCGCGGCCGATGATCAGTCGGCCGCTCGGTATACCAGTCTGGAATTTCGTCCCGGGCGCGTGGCCTCTGGAGTCAGTCGCCATTCCTGGCTTGGCCACAGCCCCTCGCGTTCGATGCGTACGGCGATTTGGCCTAAGAGGGTTTCGATTCGGGGCGTCCGGTACCGTAACAGCGAGGGTGTGGGCGGTCGAATCCGGGGGTGTGATTGCACGCGTGTGGCGCGGGTGGACGACGGAATCGGACGCGGACGAGTACGAGGCGTTCCTCACGGCGGAGTTGTTGCCTGACGCGACAGCGGACGTGGAGGGGTTCGTGGACTACGACGTGTTGCGTCGGGACGACGGCGAGCGGGTGGAGTTCGTGACGATACTGCGGTTCGAGTCCTGGGACGCCGTGGAGGGGTTCGCGGGCGAGGACTACGAGGCGGCGCACGTCCCAGAGCGCGCGGCGGAGTTACTCGCTGAGTACCAGGACGGAGTCGACCACTACGACGTGCGGGCGTAGCGCTCACTCGCGGCGCTCTGGTGTGCGTCGGCGGCGTAGCGAGTGACATTTCCCCGTCGCGGTGCAACGTCGTGGTATGGCAGAGTATCCGGTCGTCGTCCGCGAGCTCGGCGGGAAGATGCGTCTCGGCGTTGAGGAGGCGGAGGCGCTCGACGCCGACTTGCGGCGCGTGGTGACCGAGGGGTACGAGCGTATCGACGTGGAGGACTGCGATGACGGCGAGCAGGTCGGCGTCGTCGTCGCGGACGGCGACACTATCGAGTCCGTGGAGTGGACGCGGTAGCGAGAACGAGTCGAGGAGTCCGTCGTGTCGTGGGGCGTGGTCAGGCTTCTCGCGCGCTCCACTCGCAGTCCTGGCACTTGTAGCCGGTGACGAACTCGGTGACAGAGGGCATGTAGCCGACTTTGAGGACGTCGCCGCCGCACTCTGGGCAGTCCCGGTCGGCGTCCTCGATTGGTTCGGCGTCCATGACGGACTCGCCCTCGACGAGTTCGGCGAGTTTCTTCGGCGTGACCATGCGGCCTTCGACGACGCGGTTGTCGGACATACTGGCGCGAGGGGCGGCGGCGAGTAAAGGCTTCCCGTCGGCGCCGCGTTCCGAGTGACGGCTTCCCGTCGGTGCCGCGTTACAGCCAGGGCGCGCGTTCTTCGGCGCCGTCTTCGCCCGGGTAGCCGTACGCGGGTTCGTCGGTGTCCGGGTCGCTGCCGCCGTCCGGGGAGGCGGCTTTCGCGGGCGCTGGCTCGCTCGGGCCGTCGTCGACGGCGGGGACGGAGTCCGGGTCGACGTCCGGGCCGTCGTCCGCGGTGGCCGTACCCGGCGCGTCGACTTCCTCGGGGTCGAACGCGAGCAGGCCGGCGACGCCGAACACGACGAGGGGCGCCTGGGAGGGCACGAGGCCGAACACTGAGAGCGCGAGCGTGCCGAGTGCGACGGCGCTCCCGAAGCGGAAGCGGTCGATGTCGACGACGCGGCGGAGGAACGGCTGGAGCGCGACGACGCCGAGCGCGAAGGCGACGGCGACGCCGCCGGCGGCCGCGGCGCGCAACATCAGCGCCGGGTCGGCGTCCAGCAGGAGGCGGGCGCCGCCGGGCTGGAAGCTCGCGACGAACCCGAGGCCGATGATGACGCTGGGCGACGGCAGGTAGTTGCCGATGGTGGAACTCGCCGTCTTCGCGGCGATGGCGAGGATGACGATGGCGGCGAACCGCTCGAACGTCGCGACGTCGACGAGCGTCTCGATGGTGGGCGCGAGCGCTGCTTCGGCGGCGGCGACGACGATTAGCGGGACGCCGACGACCAGGACGGTCGCTGCCTGCGACCGCGGGTCTTCCTCCATCTCGGCGAGGATGACCGCGAGCGTCGCGCTGCCCCCGAACACGAGCAGGCCGATTTGCGCGATGCCGGTGACAGTGTCGAGTTCGCCGGCGAGCACGAGGGCAGCGAAGATGCCGTCCACGAGCGGGAGCAGCATCACCGTCGCCAGGAGCTTGGTGTCGCCGCCGACGCGCTCCTCGAGGCGGAGTGCGATTGGGTGGCGTGAACTACTCATGGACTACCGTGCCAATCTGGGCGGCGTGTGGCTGGACCGGCGGTACGAGTGCGCGTGCGTCGTCGAGGGGGACGCGGAGTCTCGAGACGCGGACGCCGGAGTTCCGAGCCAGAATGTGTCCATCAGTTTCCCGAAAAATGTGAGTACGCCGGAGCGACCGCTCTGGTTCCGGGCCGTACGTACCGCAGCGGGACTGATGGAGTCCATACCTCTACGCACAGGTGTCGAACGCATAAAGATTGCGTGAGAAGCGACCACATATGGTGTGGGAACCAAACCACGATTTAAATACTGGGCTGACGACCGAAGGCGATAGTTGACATTGGCCGAAAATACGCTGCCGGCCAGCAGCGATTCCTGACAACCGTCCGCTCATTCGCATCGTGCTGTACGTCTGTCCAGACACCCCGGAGAGGCGTTACACGGACGTGCCCACCACTGCCGGACTACGGGAACGGTTCACGCACGTTCGCCCAATCTCGGAACGTTTTTGCCGTGGGCGACGCGACGGTTTACATGGCGCACGACTCTTCCGAGGACGGCCGATTCTCCGAGAAACTCCGCGTACCGGAAGCGTTGACCTTCGACGACGTCCTGCTCCGGCCCGCCGAGAGCAACGTCGAACCCGACGAGGCCGACGTGAGCACGCGCGTGTCCACGAACGTGGAACTCAACACGCCCGTATTGTCCGCGGCGATGGACACCGTCACGGAGTCCGACCTCGCCGTCGCGATGGCGCGCGAGGGCGGCATCGGCGTCCTCCACCGCAACATGGACGTCGAGGACACGGTCGCAGAAGTCGAGCGTGTGAAGCAGGCCGACGAACTCGTCATCAGCCGCGAGAACGTCGTCACCGCCGCGCCCGACCAGACCGTCAGCGAAGTCGACCAGATGATGAACCGCGAGGGCGTGTCCGGCGCGCCCGTCGTCGACGACGACAACAGAGTGCTCGGCATCATCTCCGGCACCGACATCCGCCCCTACCTCGAAGTCGGCGAGTCCGACACCGTCCGCGAAGCGATGACCGACGAAGTCATCACCGCCGACGAGGACGTCACCGCGCGCGACGCGCTCGAACTCATGTACGAACACAAAATCGAGCGCGTGCCGCTCGTCGACGACGAAGACCGCCTCGTCGGCCTCGTCACGATGCAGGGCATCCTCGAACGCCGCGAGCACGAGAACGCCGTCCGCGACGAACACGGCCGCCTGCGCGTCGGAGTCGCCGTCGGGCCGTTCGAGACCGACCGCGCGACCGCCGCCGACGACGCCGGCGCCGACGTCCTCTTTATCGACTGCGCGCACGCACACAACCGCGACGTGATCGAGTCCGCTCGCGACATCAAGCAGACCGTCGACGCGGACGTCGTCGTCGGGAACGTCGGCACCCGAGAGGCCGCCGAAGCCGTCGTCGACTTCGCGGACGGCGTCAAGGTCGGCATCGGCCCCGGCTCAATCTGTACGACGCGCGTCGTCACGGGCGCCGGCATGCCCCAGATTACGGCCGTCTCCGAGGTCGCTGACGTCGCCCACCCCGAGGGCGTCCCCGTCATCGCGGACGGCGGCATCCGGTACTCCGGCGACGCCGCGAAAGCCATCGCCGCCGGCGCCGACGCCGTCATGCTCGGTTCGTACTTCGCCGGCACCGACGAAGCCCCCGGCCGCGTCATCACGATGAACGGCAAGAAGTACAAGCAGTACCGCGGCATGGGGTCGGTCGGCGCGATGCAGTCAGGCGGCGGCGACCGCTACCTCAAGGAGGAAGACGAGGACGAGGAGTTCGTCCCGGAGGGCGTCGAGGCCGCCACGCCGTACAAGGGCCCGCTCTCCCAGGAACTCCACCAGCTCGTCGGCGGCATCCAGTCCGGCATGGGGTACGTCGGCGCCGCCACAATCCCCGAGTTCAAGGAGCGCGCCGAGTTCGTGCGCGTCTCCGCCGCCGGCCAGACCGAAGGCCACCCCCACGACGTGATGATTACGGACGAAGCACCGAACTACAGCCCGCAGAACGAGTAACCGAGCGCGGCCCGCTGGCCGCGACTCGACGCGTCGACCGCCGGACCGCTCAGAGGTCTTTGCCTTCGACTTCGCAGCGCGGACTACAGTACTGGTTCTGCGCCGCGTTCGCGTCCTCGAACGCCTTGAACTCGTCACCACAGTTCCGGCACTCGTACGTTTCGAACGCCATGTGCGGCGTTTGCTCGCTCGCCGAAAAATGCGTTACGGTAGACGGGTCGCCGGATAGTCGCGCCGCCCGACTGTGGCCGCACAGCCTGACTACGGCCGCGCCGCCCGACTACGGCCCCGCCGCCTGACTACACCATGACTGTCAGGCGTTCGCGCCGGTGACGACCACCGGCCGGTCGGTGTTCAGGATGACCGACTGCGTCACGCTGCCGAAGATGGCTTTTCCGGCCGGCGACCGCTTCCGGCCGCCGAGCACGATGGCGTCGACGTCGTGCTCCTCGGCCTCCTGCAGGATGTCCTCGGTCGTGTCACCCGAGTCGTCCCGCACCTGCACCTCGACGCCCTCGTCCTCGAGGTGTTCCTGCGCGCGGCGCACGGACTGCACGCGGCTCGCGGACTTGAACTGCTGGATGTCCTCGGGGAGTTCGTCGGTGTCCCCCGTGAACACGAACAACAGCACTGCCTCCACGCTCTCCGCGGCGTGCGGGAGGTTCGTCACGTATCGGGCCTGTGCGACGGCGCGGTCTACGTCGTCGTCGACCGGTACCAGCACGCGGTACATACACGACGTAACTCCCGTCGGGGGCTTAAAACTACGCGCGGCCGTCGTCCGCGTCGACGCACGCTCGGTGTCTCAATAATTTCGGTGCACGCCGCCGTCGGTCGGCGTGTCCCGGACGCCGTCGCCGGCGTCACGCTCGATGCGGTGTAACTGCGCCTCGAAGTCGTCCCCGTCGAACCCCTGCGCGAGGTCGTCCACCTCGCTTTCCAGGGATTCGATTTCTGCCTCCAGCGCCGCGTACCGCTCGTCTGCCGGCGCGTCGTCGCCGTGCTGGGCGTCCAGCGCCGCGCGCTTCGTCACCAGCCTGAAGTACCGCTGCACGGCCGTGTCGTGGTGCTTGCGCGCCAGCAGCGTCTCCACTTGCTCGTGCAAGTCCTCGCCGGTCACTGGCTTCGTGAGGTACGCGTCGAACCCCATCGCCACGATGTCGAAGTCCGGTTCCACCGCCGTCACCATCGCCACCCGGCAGTCCAGGCCGCGCTCGCGGACCGCTTCCAGGACGTCCCCGCCGGACAACCCAGGCATCCGTCGGTCGAGCAAGACCACGTCCACGGACTCGTCGAGCAAATCGAGCGCCGCCTCCCCACTGTACGCCGTCTCGACCGCGTACTCGCCGGACAACCACTCAGTGAACAGGTCGGCGAGGTGCTGCTCGTCGTCCACGACCAGCACGACCGGGGTGTTTGCATCGTTCATAACCGGCAGTTCTCTCTGGTAGCACGGAGACGACCACCACGTTAAGTCGTTTCGACCACTGTTCAACTCACCCACATCTATCCCGGCTGATTTAACAAAAATCGACCTATTTTCGTTACGTTTTCATAATTCGAGCGCCCTACCCGAACCAATCGTTCACACAGAACGATAGCGCGCTCAGTCGGCCGCGACGAGACAAGGGGCCGAGTTTCTCTGCCGACTCTGAGAACATCTCGCTCTCTCAGCGGAACTACGAATACGACGACCGACGCTGCGGTAGCTCTTGGATATTCAGAAGCGGGCCGCGCGAGATTTCAACCGGAACCAGACGGTCGCTTACTCCGTCCGCGCTCCGACCGATAGGGTTCAAATCGCTCGCCCACGACACCACCGCGAGAAGACGCGAGCGCCACGGCAGTCGCTCGCGGTCGTCGTCACAGAGTAGCGGGCCGGGCGCGATTT
>JBDGQF010000167.1:0-7010 GCA_042219255.1 Halobacterium sp.
TCCGGTCGGGAATCTGGCCGCGCATCCGGATGACCGCGCCCATCGTCCCGAACAGGGACGGGAATGGGATGAAGTACGGGAGGGTCGCGTCGACGTCGTGGTACCGGCTCATCACGTAGTGGCCGAGTTCGTGCGTGCCGATGACGCCCATGACGGCGAGCGTGAACGGGAGCGCGCGCAGGATTTCCAGCGAGAACGGGTCGTCGACGTAGTACCAGGTCGCGCCGACGTACAGCGTGGACAGCAGCGTCGCGGCGAACAGCGCGACGTTCGTCCACGGGACGCCGTCCTCGCCGGTGTCGTGGGGTTCGGCGACGAGCACCGTCTCGCCGGTGTGGCTGGCGAGCCGTACCTCGTAGCCGGACTCGCGGAACCGCGGCCAGACGGCCTCGATGAGGGTCTCGCGGTCGGTAGTGGGGTCGCCGAAGTACAGAATCTGGTCGTCGCTGCGGCGCACTTCGTAGACGTCGAAGACCGACTCGAAGGACTCGGGGCTGGGGGCGCCGTCGGGCGGCTGGGCCGACATCACGCTGTGGTTACGGCCCCAGCCGTTTAAGCACTTAGCAGGACGCAGCGACCGCGGGAAAACGGAGCGCGGGGAACGCGAGCGGATGGAGTGGGGAAGGCGGTCAGTGGACTACTGAGAATGCGAGTGGTTGGAGGGGATGAACTGGGGTGGATGACAGACGGTGCGGGGACAGTCGTCGGGCGGTGCGAGCGCGTGCGGGGAGGCAGTCTGGACGGTTACGCGGACTGGACGCGCCACGTGGTCGCGCTCGTGTACGACCACTTCTCGACTTCGAGGTCGGTGGCAGACTTCGAGAGTTTCACCATGATGGCGCCGATTTCCTTGGGGGAGAGGTCGACGTCGTCCGCGATGAACTTGCTCTTGAAGTAGAGCTCGCCGTCCTCGGCTTTCTCGCGGAGGTACGCCTTGAGGCGCGCCTCTTTGTCCTCTGGTTCGGCGTCGGTGAAGGGGGATTGGGTTGCGCTCATCGTCACCCGACCCTACTGGCCTCGGGAGCATATAAAGGGGTGAACGTTAGTGCAGATTCGCTCGATTTCAGCCGTAAATCGATTTAGTCGGACGTTTTACGACAGTTCGAGATTCCCTTAGACATTTTATCGAGCGTTTTGAGACTTTGTTTCGCAAAATATTCTTTGGAACTTCTGTCTGACGCCTGACCGCCGGAAACCGGCGTCAACCCCGGAGTGCGGCCCAGAAATCGGCGTGGCCGGAGCGGGCGCGACAACGGACATTGCTGGGAACCGTCTCGGTTGCACGGAGAGAGAACAGGAAAACAACCCCTTGTTCGGTGGGTCGCGGCGGCGAGTGGGACGGTCTTACTGCTGGTGTTTCCAGAACTCGCCCTCGACGGTGACTTCCTTCTTGAAGATGGGGACTTCCTCCTTGAGGCGGTCGATGCCGTCCTCGACGGCCGCGAACGCCTCCGCGCGGTGGCCGGCGAGCACGGCGACGAACACGATGTCTTCGCCCGCCTCGATGCGGCCGACCCGGTGGTGCATCCGGACGTCGAGGACGCCGTCCCGGGCTTCCAGTTCCTCGCAGATTGCCTCGCGGCGGTCTGCCGCGACGCCCTCGTACTTCTCGAACGTCAGTGACTCCGTCCACTCGTCGTCCTCGTCTTCGAGCGCGCGGACGCGCCCCGTGAACGTCGCGATGGCGCCCGCGTAGTCCGCGCGCGGCGACTCCTTCAGGTCAGCGACGAGCGAAGACAGCGTCTCGAAGCGGTCGGCGGCCTCGACGGCGTCGACGGCGGCGTCGAGGTCCGGGTCGTCCGGGTCGAGTTCCAGCACTGGGTCGTCGACGTCGGCGTCACCCACCGCAATCTGGGGGACGCGCGCGGCGTCCGGGAACCGGACGAGGAGCGCGTAGTCGTGGTCGCGCGCGAGTTCGTCGAGCACGTCGTCCACGGAGCGGTCGCCACCGACGCCCGTCCAGCCGTCGCCGACGACGTACGCCGTCCAGTCCGGCGCGTCCGTCTCGCCGCGCCGGACGACGCCGACCCGGCCGCGGTCGCTGAGGCGGTCGGCGAGGCGGTCTGCGACGCCGTCGGCGCGCGGGCCGACGATGCCGTGTAGTTGCATACCCAGACGTGTGTGGTCTCGCGGCTTGTAGGTGTCGCCCCCAGTCGCCGCGACGACTGCCAGCGTGGAAGCCGTCTCGCGCCCGTGCAGCGGGAGTTGACAACCCTTAAGGACGCAACGGGGGTATCACGGTGTAGTATGCGTGTCGTGGTTTCTATCGGCGGTAGCGTCCTCGCGCCCGACCTCGCGCACGAACGGGTGCAGGAGCACGCCGCCGCCATCGAGCGACTGACCGAGGCCGGCTGTGAGGTCGGCGCGGTGGTCGGCGGTGGCGGCGTCGCGAGGGAGTACATTTCGACAGCCAGGGCGCTCGGCGCGAACGAAATCGAACTCGACGACATCGGCATCGACGTCACGCGCCTGAACGCGCGCCTGCTCATCGCGGCGCTGGACGGCGAAGCGGCGCCCAGTCCCGCGGAGGACTACGAAAAGGCGGGTGAGGCCATCCGCCGCGGCGACGTCGCCGTGATGGGCGGCGTCGTCGCCGGGCAGACGACCGACGCCGTGAGCGCGGCGCTGGCGGAGTACACGGACGCCGACCTCCTGCTGTACGCGACCAGCGTCCCCGGCGTGTTCAGCGCCGACCCGAACGAGACCGAGGACGCGACGCGGTTCGACGAGATGACCGCGGGCGAACTCGTGGACATCATCGCGGACATCGAGATGAGCGCGGGGTCGTCGGCGCCCGTCGACCTGCTCGCCGCGAAACTCATCGAGCGCTCGGGCGTCCGCACCATCGTCCTCGACGGCACGAAACCCGACCGCATCGTGGACGCCGTGCTGTACGGCGAACATGACGGCACGGACGTTATCCCGGAGGGGACGGCCGACCAGATGACGTACTGGGTGGACAACGAGGCCCCGCGGCCGACGGACGGCGAGTAGCGATGCACCCCGAAGACGACCCTTACATTCTCGGCGACGACCGCGGCTTCTGGGCGGACGTGGCCGCCGACCGCGTGCTCGAACGCGACCCCGAGGAGCCAATCGTCATCAAGGGCGGCATCTCGCCGTCGGGCGTCCCCCACCTCGGGAACATGAACGAAATCGTGCGCGGGTACTTCGTCGCGGAAGCGCTGCGGGAGCGCGGCTACGACGTCCGCCAGGTGTTCACGAGCGACGACCGCGACCCGCTCCGGAAGCTCCCGCGGAAACTCGCCGACCTGGACGGCGACATCGTCGACCTCGGGGACGTGAACGCGGGCGCGCTCGGGAAGAACCTGGGCGCGCCGTACACGGAGATTCCCGACCCGTTCGGGTGCTGTGACTCCTACGGCGACCACTTCGCGACCCTCATCCGGGAGTCCGCGGAACTGCTCGGCATCGACGTCGAGATGGTGTCGAACACGGAACTGTACGAGGACGGCGACCTCGAGGACGTCACGGAGTTCCTGCTCGCGAACCGCGACCAGGCAATCGACGTCCTGAGCGAGTACCAGCAGAAGGTCGACGAGGACTACGTGCCGTTCCGGCCCATCTGCGAGAACTGCGGGCACGTAACGGAGACGGACGCCGTCACGGGCATCGACCTGGACGCCGGCGTCGTGGAGTACGAGTGCACGGACGTCGAGGCCGGCGACCGCACCATCGAGGGCTGTGGGCACGAGGGCACCGCGAGTCTGCGCGACGGCAAACTGCCGTGGCGGTTCGAGTGGCCGGCGCAGTGGCGCGTCCTCGGCGTGGACTTCGAGCCGTTCGGGAAAGACCACGCCGAAGGCTCCTGGCCGTCCGGCACGGACGTCGCGCGGAACGTCCTCGGCGACGAACCGCCCGTGCCGATGGTGTACGAGTGGTTCACGCTCGAAGGCCAGCCGTTCTCCTCCTCGGAGGGCCACGTCGTCCTCGTGCAGGACGTCCTCCGCCTCGTCGAACCCGAGGTCGTCCGGTTCTTCTTCAGCAAAGACCCACAGCGCGCCCGCGACTTCTCCATCGAACGCCTCGACCAGCTCGTCGACGAGTTCGACCGCATGGAGTCCGTCTACTTCGGCGAAATCGACGCCGAGGAGCGCGAGCGCGAGCGCGCCGAACGCGTCTACCCCATGCTCGTGGACGACGTCCGCGAGGAACGCATCCGCATCCCGTACACGTTCGCGGCGGTGCTCGGGATGACCGACGACCCGGCGCTCCGCGAGGAAATCGCGCGCCGCGAAGGCCACATCCCCGACGACGCGCCCGAGTGGGCCGTCCAGGCGGCACTGGAGCGCGTCGAGCGCGCCCGCGAGTGGGCGCGCCGCACGGACAACGAGTTCAACTACGACCTGAAGCGCCGCGACCTCCCCGCCCACGACTTCGACGACGCCACCGCCGCCGCGCTCGACGACCTCGCGGACTTCGTCGAGGCCGAAGCCCCTGACGGCGACGAACTCCAGGGCGAAATCTACGAGACCGCGAAACGCCACGGCGTCGACATCGGCGAGTTCTTCTCGGCGGGCTACCGGCTGTTCTTCGACGAAGACCAGGGTCCGAAACTCGGGCCGTTCCTCGCGAAACTCGACCGCGAGTTCGTGCTCCAGCGCCTCCGGCGCAACGAGTAGGCCCGCCGGCCGCCGGGGGCGCGGAGCGCAGACCCAACGGCTTTTGCCGCGCGACCCCTGAATGTTCCAGTAATGGACCTCTGGACGGTCGCCCTCGTCGTCCTCGTCGTGTACTGGGCAGGCGTGTCGTGGGCGAAGGCCCGCGGCCTCCTCCCGTCGTTCGTCAACACGACCGGCCCGATTCTGACGCTGCACACGAAGCGCGGGAAGCGCCTACTCGACCGGCTGTCGAAGCCGAAACGGGCGTGGCGCGCGTGGGGGAACTTCGGGCTCGGCGTCGCGCTCGTCGTCGCCGCCGGCACGCTGTTCGTGCTCGTGACGTCGGCCATCGGCACGCTCGCGAACCCGCCGGAGCCCTCCGCGGTGAACCAGCCGCGGAACGCGCTCGTGATTCCAGGCGTCAGCGACTTCATGCCGCTGTCGGTCGCCCCCGAAATCGTCGGCGGTCTCTTCATCGGGATGGTCGTCCACGAGTTCGGGCACGGCCTGATGTGCCGCGTCGAGGACATCACCATCGAGTCGATGGGGCTGGCGCTGCTCGCCGTCCTCCCCATCGGCGCGTTCGTCGAACCGAACGAGGAGAGCCAGCAGCGCGCCGACCGCGGCGCGCGGGCGCGCATGTTCGCGGCGGGCGTCACGAACAACTTCGTCGTCGTCGTGGTCGCGTTCGCGCTCCTGTTCGGCCCGGTCGCGGGCGCCGTCGGCGTCGCGAGCGGCGGTCTCGTCGGCGACGTCTACGACGACTCCGCGGCCGCCGCCGCGGGCATCGACGCCGGCGACCGCGTCACTGCCGTCGACGGCGCCGCCGTCGCGAACAACTCCGAGTTCGAGGACGCGCTCCGCGCGACCAGCGACCGGCGCGTGAACGTGACGCTCGCCGACGGCAGCGAGGTAGCCGTCGACCGGCACTTACTCGTGACTGGCGTCGCCGCCGACTCCCCCCTCGCGGACGTCGAGACCGGGAGCGTGCTCACGAGCGTCAACGACACCACCGTCTACACCGAGGCCGGACTCGAAGACGCCGTCCAGGACCGCACGATAGCGACGTTCGGCACCGCGAACGGCACCACCGTCACCGCGCCGGCGGGCGCGTTCGTCACCGTCGTCCCGGACGCGCCGGCGTCCGAGAGCGGCATCCCCGGTGAGACCGACGCCATCGTCACGTCGATGGCCGGCGAGCGCGTCACGTCCGGCGACGACCTCCGGGACGTCCTCGGCCGCCTGGACGCCGGCGAGACCGTCCAGTACGTCGCGTACGTCGACGGCGAACGAGGCACGTACGAAGTGACGCTCGGCGAGCAAGCCGACGGCTCCAGTTACTTCGGCGTCGTCATCGCGTCCGGCGTCAGCGGCGTCTCCGTCTCCGGGTTCGGCGCGCAACTCTACCCCGCGGACGCGTTCCACGCGCTCGTCTCCGGCGACGTCAGCGGCTCAGCCGCCATCTCGATGATGCTCGGCGGCGCCAGCGGCGGCGTCCCAGGGTTCCTCCAGGGCGTGTTCGCCGCGCTGTTCCTCCCGCTCATCAGCCTCCTCGACCCCACGCTCGCGTTCAACTTCCCCGGGTTCGCGGGCGTGAACACGAACTTCTACGTCGTCGAGGGCGCGCTCGGCGCGCTCCCCGCCGGCGTCACGTTCGTGTTCGCGAACCTCCTGCTGTGGACTGGCTGGATTAACCTCAACCTCGCGTTCTTCAACTGCATCCCCGCGTTCCCCCTGGACGGCGGCCACCTCCTCCGCACGGTCGCAGAGGCGTTCACGTCCCGCCTCCCGGTCGGCGACCGGCGCGCCGTCACGCAAGCCATCACCACGAGCATCGGCCTCCTGATGCTCGTCAGTCTCGTGTTGATGTTCTTCGGGCCACAGCTACTGAACTAACCCAAAAACGGCCGCGCGCCGCGCCTACTCGTCGTCGAGGCCCTTCCGCTCCGCGAACTCCTCTGGCGTGTCCTCTACGCGCTCGAACTCGTCGAAGTAGTACTCGTGGTGGCGGATGACTTGCTCCGTAATCCACGCCGAGAACTCCTCGTCGAACCGCCACCCCTCGCCCTCCTCCGGGTTGTCCACCTCGAACCGCTCGTCGGTCGCCAGCGCCGCGAACACGTGATAGAACCCCAGGATGACGTCCGTCACGTCGTCCGCCGTCCCACCGACCTCGCCGCGCTTCTCCGCGAGTTTCTCCAGGCCGTCCTCCGTGATTTCGAAGTACTTCCGGTCGGGTTCGTCCTCGCGCTCGATGCGCTCCGCGAACCCCTTCTCCTCGAACTTGTACAATATCGGATACACCGACCCGTAGGACGGCTCCCAGTGCCCCCCACTGATGTCCTTGATTTCCTTCAGAATCTCGTACCCGTACCGCGGCTTCTCGTC
>JBDGQF010000018.1:0-6946 GCA_042219255.1 Halobacterium sp.
GTCGGGCGCGACTCCCTGCACCCGTTCGCCGAGGGTCTCCGGGAGCAGCGACGCTGGGTGCGGGTCGGCGTACACGCACGCCAGCCACGCCATGCCGACGGCGCTCGGCATCGACCACGTGTTCGTCACGCCGAAGTAGCCCGCGACGGACGCGATACCACCGAACAGGAGCGCGAGGCGGCGCTTCCGCGCGGCCTCCGGAGTCTGGACGTACGAGTACGCAAGCGCCGCCGCGAGCACGAGAAAGCCCGTCGTCACGGTGTGGCCGTGCATGTCGGCTTTCACGAACGAGTACAGCGGGAACTCCTGGAGCGTGCCCTCGACGACGTACCTGGTGTCCCACCAGCCCCACGTCCGCAACTGGGACTGCTCGAACAGCACCTGGGGGTAGTCCGCGCGGTTCACGTTGAACGCCGCGCGCCCGTACTTCACGGCGAGGTCGCGCGGCAGCGCGCCGAGCGCGAACCGCACGATGGTGACCGTGTTCCCGGCGAGCGCGACGAAGAACACGCCGAGCGCGCCGCCGACGCGCCGCGAGTAGCCGCGGTCGCGAGTGAGCCAGCCGGTCAGCGAGTACGCGCCGACGACGAGCGTCCCGAAGTAGCCGGCGAGCGTGACGTTGTGGACGTACTCGACGGGCGTGTCCGTGAGCAGCGCGCCGACGGCGTTGAACACCGGCAGGCCGTAGTAGTACCGCATCGGCTTCCCCGCGTACCACATGTCCTCGGGCGGCAGCGCTTCCGCGCGCAGCACGGCGTTCTGCAGGCCAGTGTGCAGGAACTTCTCGCCGCCCCACCCGCTCATCACGGGGTTCATCAGGCGGAACGACAGCACGAACAGGAACCCCGCGACGAACACGCCGAACGCACCGCCGACGCGCCGCCAGTCGTAGTCCTCGTAGCCACGGCGCTCCGCGACGACGTGCGCGACAGCGCCGAGCGCAATCAGCACCACGGCGCTGAACAGCGCCGTCCACGGCCCGAACTGGAACTGGCCGGCGTAGAACGCGGTCATCGTCACGACGAGCGTCGCGACCGGAATCGCGAAGCCCGCGCCGTCGTCCGGCGCGGACGGGAACAACAACCGGGCGACTGGGAGGCCGGCGAGCATCAGCCCACCGTAGAACACCAGCCACCGGAGGACGACGGCGGCGTCTGACATATCACAGAGGCAGACCACGCCGCGCATAAACCTTCTGTCCTCGGGACGTCCACCAGGTCAGCACCGCTACTGAATCAGCACAGAGAGTAAGAAGAAAACAGGAGACAGCGAGCGCGCTCGTCTGCGTCGTCTTCGGAAACCTCGCGCCGCTCGGTTTCCGAAACACCGGAAGACTCGCTCACGCTCGTCTCCCGAGCCGAAGAAGACAGCGAGTCGTGTTACTCCTCGCTGTCTTCTTCGACGTCTTCGAAGTCGGCGTCGACGAACTCCTCGTCGTCGACGTCCGCGCCGGCAGCGCCCGCGCCGGGGCCGGCGCCGCCCATGCCGCCCATGCCAGCGCCGCCCGCGCCTGCGCCCGCTGCGCCGGCCTGGGCTTCCTGCTGGTAGGCCTGCTTGCCGATTTCCTGGAGGGTCTTGCTGAGGTCTTCGGTCGCCTGTTCGAGTTCGTCGGGGTCGACCTCGTCCTCGTCGAGGAGTTTCTGGACGTCCTCGATGGCGTCGTTCACGTCGGCTTCGAGGTCGTCGTCGACGAGTTCCTCGTTCTCTTCGAGGAGGTTGTTCGCGCGCTGAATCGCGGTCTCGGCGTCGTTGCGCGCCTCGATGCGTTCGCGGCGCTGCTCGTCCTCTTCGGCGTGCTGTTCGGCTTCCTCCTGCATCTGCTCGATTTCCTCGTCGCTGAGGCCGACGCCGCCCTCGATGGTGATGGACTCGGCGTTCCCGGAGCCCTTGTCCTCGGCTTCGACGTTCACGATGCCGTCGGCGTCGATTTCGAACGTGACCTCGATTTCGGGGGTGCCGGCGGGCGCCGGCGGGATGCCCGTGAGGTGGAAGTCACCGAGCAGTTCGTTCTCGTCGGCAATTTCGCGCTCGCCCTGGAAGACGCGAATCTGGACGCTCGTCTGGTTGTCCGCGGCCGTCGTGAAGACCTTCGAGGCCCTCGTCGGGATGGCGGTGTTCTTCTCGATGAGGCGCTCGAAGAGGCCGCCCTTCACTTCGATGCCGAGGCTGAGCGGCGTGACGTCGACGAGCACGATGTCGTCGACTTCGCCGCTGAGGACGCCGCCCTGGACGGCGGCGCCGAGCGCGACGGCCTCGTCCGGGTTGACGTTCTTCTTCGGTTCCTGGCCGACGAGCTCCTCGACTTTCTCCTGGACCTGGGGCATGCGCGTGGAGCCGCCGACGAGGATGACTTCGTCGATGTCGTCCTTGTCGAGGCCGGCGTCCTCGAGTGCTTGCTCCGTCGGGCCGACGGTGCGCTCGATGAGGTCCTCGGTGAGGCTCTCGAACTTCGCGCGAGTGAGGTCTTGTTCGAGGTGGACGGGACCGGAGTCGGTCGCCGTGACGAACGGGAGGTTGACCGTGGTCTCCTTGCGACTGGAGAGTTCGATTTTCGCTTCCTCGGCGGCGTCCTTGAGGCGCTGGAGCGCCTGCCGGTCGTCGCGGAGGTCGATGCCGTGTTCGTCCTCGAAGTTGTCCGCGAGGTAGTCGATGATGGCTTCGTCCCAGTCGTCGCCGCCGAGGTCGTTGTCGCCATTCGTCGCGACGACCTCGTAGACGCCGCCGCCGAGGTCGAGGATGGAGACGTCGAACGTCCCGCCGCCGAGGTCGTAGACGAGGACGGTCTGGTCTTGGTCTTCGTCGAGGCCGTACGCCATGGACGCGGCGGTCGGTTCGTTGACGATGCGTTCGACCTCGAAGCCCGCGATTTCGCCGGCGTCCTTCGTCGCCTGGCGCTGCTTGTCGTTGAAGTACGCGGGCACCGTGATGACGGCTTTCTCCACGTCCTGGCCGAGGTACTCCTCGGCGTCGCGCTTGATTTTCTGGAGAATCATCGCGGAGACCTGTTCGGGCGTGTACTCCTCGCCGTCGAGTTCGACCGTGTAGTCGTCCTCGCCCATGTGGCGCTTGATGGACGCGACGGTCTGGTCGGGGTTCTGGACGGCCTGGTTCTTCGCGGGTTTGCCGATGAGGCGCTCGCCCTCGTCGAAGGCCACCACGGACGGCGTCGTGCGGTCGCCCTCGCTGTTGACGATGATTTCGGGGTCACCGCCTTCCATCACCGCGAACGCGCTGTTCGTGGTGCCGAGGTCGATTCCGAGAATCTTCTCACTTGCCATGTTACCCGTGTCTAAGCCGCGTTTTCCCTTTAAGCCTTGCTAGTGACAGCGCCTACCACGAAAATTCGGGTCGCCGCAGTCTTGCGGTTTTTCCTGCACTCAAAAAGGCCGGCCGGCGGATTTATGACGAACCGGTCGTCAGTCACCGCGGTCGTCGCCGGCCGCGACCCCGGCCTGTGGCGGATAGTTCGACGAGAGAACGTGACAGGACTGCTAGTCGTCGCCGTCGCTGACCGTGACCTGCGCCGGCCGCAGGACTTTCCCGCCCATCTCGTAGCCCGGCCGGTAGACGTCCTCGACGGTGCCCGCCGGCTGGTCGCTGTCGACGCGCATCATCACTTCGTGGCGCTGCGCGTCCACGTCGGCGCCCGGCTCCGGCGAAATCTCGGAGACGCCCTCGGCGTCCAGCACGCGGTCGAACTCCTTGCGCGTGAGCTTCACGCCCTCGCGGAGGCTGTCGACGTCGCCGCTCTCCTCGTCGAGCGCGCGGTCGAGGTTGTCGCGGACGTCCAGCAGGCGCTCCACGAGGTCTTCCGTGGCGCGCTCCTTGATGTCCTCCTGGCGCTGTTTCGCGCGCTGCTTGTAGTTCTGGAAGTCAGCCTGCTTGGCCTGCAGTCGCTCCGTGAGGTCGTCGATTTCCTCGTTCGCCTCGTCGAGTTCCGCTTCGAGTTCCTCGACGCGCTCCTCGAGGGCGGCGACGTCCTCGCCGAGTTCCTCGTCGTGCTCGCTGACGCGCGCCGACAGCGACGCCCCCTGTTCGGCGTCACCGGTGGTCTCGGCGTCCTCGGCCGCGTCGGCAGCCGTCTCCCCGCCGTCGTCGGCGGCCTGCTCTGCGTCGTTGCTCATGTGCGTGAAGAACGGATACTCGGGTTTACGGATTTCGGGACGCGAGCGGCCCGACAGGTCGAAACGGCTAAGCGAGTGGTCTGTCCACTCCGGGACGATGCCGGGAGACGACGACTTGGAGTTCACGCCCATGGGCCTCGGCGTCGGGTTCGCGCTCGGCGCGGGTGTCGCCGTCGCGATGGCGTCGACGACGGACGGCCTCGCCCTCCCGCTGGCTATCGGTCTCAGCACCGGGCTGTCGATGGCGCTCGCGTTGAGCGCCGCGGAGTCCGACGACTAATTAGCGCCGCGTGCGTAGACGCGACCGTGACAGTCCGGCTGGCGTTCGAGGACGGCACGCTCCGCGTCGAACACGACGGCGACGGCCCGCCCACCGACGGCGTCGACAGCCTGCCGGGCGTCGAACGCGACGACCGCACCGGGACTGGTCGCGCGCCGGCGATGGCGTACGCCGACCTGCTGGCGTACCTCGACGCGCGCGAAATCCCGTACGAGGACGACGCCCTCCACGCAGACGCGCTCGACCTCTCGTCGGCGTACGAACTCCGCGACTACCAGCAGGACGCCCTCGACGCCTGGCAGACCAGCGACCGGCGCAGCGGACGCGAACGCCCGCGCTGGGGCGTGCTCGAACTCCCCACCGGCTCCGGGAAGACGGTCATCGGCCTGAAGGCGATCGAGGCCGTCGGCCAGTCCGCGCTCGTCGTCGTCCCCACAATCGACCTCCTCACGCAGTGGAAGCGCGAACTCGGCCGCGAGTTCGACTGCGAAATCGGCCAGCTAGGGGGCGGCCAGCAGGAGGTCGGGCCGGTGACGGTCGCGACCTACGACTCCGCGTACCTGCGCGCGGACGACATCGGCGACCGGTTCGGCCTCGTCGTCTTCGACGAAGTCCACCACCTCGGCGGCGAGGGGTTCCGCGACATCGCGCGCATGCTCGCCGCGCCGGCGAGGATGGGGCTGACGGCGACGTTCGAGCGCCCGGACAACGCCCACGAAGTCGTTGCTGAACTCGTCGGCGACGCGGTCTACCGGCTCTCCGCGGACGACCTGGCGGGCGACCACCTCGCCGAGTACGACGTCAAACGCATCGAAGTCCCGCTCACCTCCGAGGAGCGCCAGCGCTACGAGGACGCCCAGGGCACGTTCACGGACTACCTCAAGCAGTCGGACGTCCAGTTGCGGTCGGGCAGCGACTACCAGGAACTCGTGAAGCGCTCGGGGAACGACCCGAGGGCGCGCGAGGCGCTGCTGGCGAAACAGCGCGCGCGCCGCATCGTCCGGGAGAGCGACGCGAAAGTCGACCGTCTGGAGGGCATTCTCGACCGGCACCGCCGCGACCGCGTCATCGTGTTCGCTGCGTCCACCGACCTCGTCTACCGGCTCTCCGAGCGGTTCCTGCTGCCGGCAATCACGCACGAGACCGGCGCGAGCGAGCGCCGGGAAATCCTCGAGAAGTTCCGGAGCGGCGATTACTCGCGGGTCGTCACGGCGAACGTCCTCGACGAGGGCGTGGACGTCCCGGACGCGAACGTCGCCGTCGTGTTCGCCGGGAGCGGGAGCGAGCGCGAGTTCACGCAGCGCCTCGGCCGCATCCTCCGCCCGAAAGACGACGGTGGGCGCGCGCTCCTCTACGAACTCGTGAGCGCGGACACCGCGGAAGAACGAGTGGCGGACAGGCGCCGATAGCGGCGTCCGGCGGGCAGTTGCGCTGCGCGCGACGCGCGGCGTGCTGAGCGCGTTCAGTCCTCGACGAGGTCGGTGTTGTAGCTGAACGACTCGACGTCCGCGTACTTCGTGTCGTACTTCACGCGGACGTTCGTCGTGGAGTGCGGGCCGAGCGAGACCTCTCGGACGCGCGTCAGCGACTCGCCGTTGAGTTCGCTGTTGACGTACAGCGTCCCGGACGCCTCGCGGTCGGAGGGGTTGCTGACGGTGACGACGACGACGAGGTAGCCGTCCTCGCTCTCCTGGAACTTCGAGTCGGAGATGCTGAGCACGTCTTCGTCGCCGCCGGAGCGCAGACAGCCAGCGAGCGTGAGGGCGACGCCCGCGGCGGCAGTCCGGGACAGCAGCGTCCGCCGGTCCATACGTCTGGGTTCCGGGCGACCGGCAAGAATCTTCTGTATCCTTTTGTGGGCGCGCGGCCTATCGGGGGGCGTGCTGACGAAAGACCTCCTGCGGGTGTCTCGCGCGGGCGGCGGCTACCACCCGCAGTTCGCGGACGGCGACGACGAGCAGGTCGCCGCCCGCGTGCTCGGGACGTTCCAGGGCCACGTCGGCGAGTCCCGTGCGTCCCTGCAGGCGGCGCTCACCGACCTGGAGCGCGAGGCCGGCGACTTCAAACTCGTGCGCGGACTCGCCCACCTCGTGGAGCGGGACGCCACGTTCGAGGTCGAGGCGGCGGTCGACCCTGAGTCGGCGCGGCGCGCGGCGTTCACCGCGGCGGAGGACGTCGGCGTCGTCCACGAGGACGAGCGCGAGCAGGCGCTATCGGTCGCTGCAGACCGGTTCCCGGGCGACGTGACGACCGCGGAACTCGCCGAGTCGCTGTACGCCGACCTGGAGTCCCGGGAGATTCTGACAGCAGTGGCTGCGCGCTGGACGCCGCCGGAACTGGTCGCGCAGTACAACCTCTCGCTGGCGATGACGGCGCTGTTCGACGCGACGGAGATGCGCGTGCAGTCCTCGAACCCCCGCGACCTGGTCTCGGCGGTGAAGCGCCTCGGCCTGCTGTACGAGGTGGTGCCGCTCGGTGACGGCGAGGGCCGCGAGGTCGTGTTGACGGGGCCGGACGCGCTGTTCCGGCACACGCGCCGGTA
>JBDGQF010000197.1:0-6859 GCA_042219255.1 Halobacterium sp.
CCGGTGTCGTAGCTCTTCACGAGCAACACGAGCACGTCCGCGTTGCTCGCGACGCCGTAGTCCGTCGCCTCGTCGAGGTCGACGGTCTCATCGCGGCCGTCCGGCCGCGTCACGCGGAGGCCGCGCTCGCGGACGCGTGCAACGTGGTCGCTCTCCCGTCCGAGCAGCGTCACGTCCAGCCCCGGGTCGTCGGTCTGGGCGGCCGCGAGACGGCCAGCAAACAGCGACCCGAGCGAACCCGCGCCGAGCACGACGAAGCGCATGGCCGGGCGTTGGACGGATACCGGTAAAGCATCGTCGGGTCGACGGCCATATGCCTCGGGACGCCGCCGCGTCCAGTATGGGACTCCGGGACGCCGCGCCGCCGCTGGCCGCCGCCGGACTCTGGGGCGGCCTCTACGTCGTCAGCAAGTGGGGGTTCGCGTCCGTGCCGCCGCTGACGCTGTCCTTCTTCCGGGTCGCGGTCGGCGCCGTCGCGCTGTACGCCGCGCTCTCCGTCGTCGGCCGGCCGGCCGACGTGCCGTCGCGCGACCGCAGGGGGTTCGCGAAACTCGGCGCGTGGGTCGCCGTCACGCTCGCCGCGCAGTTCGTCGGCACCGACCGCACGAACGCGAGCCAGGGGTCGCTGTTGACGATGGTGACGCCCGTGTTCACACTGCTGCTCGGCGTGACGATGCTCGACGAGCGACTGACGTGGCGGTCGACGGCCGGCATGGCCTTGGCGGGCGTCGGGACGGCGGCCGTGCTCGTCGGCGAGTACGGCCTCTCCCTGGGCGGCGCGAATGCGTTCGGCGTCGCGATGCTGTTCGCCGCGAGCGCGGCGTGGGCGGTGTACACGGTGGACGGCGCGCGCCTCGTCCGCAAGTACGGCGCGCTCACGACGGCGACGTACAGCGCGCTCGTCGCCGTCCCGCTACTCGCGGTGCCCGCCGCCGTCGAACTCGCGGTCACGGGCGCGTCCGTCCCGGTGACGCCTGGCGTCGTCGGCGCCGTCCTCTACCTCGGCGTCGGGAGCACCGCCGTGGCGTGGTTCCTCTGGTACCGCGGCATCGAGACCGCGACGGCGACTGTGGTCGCCGCGTGCTTCTTCGCGCAACCGCTCGTCGGCGCGGCGCTCGGCGCGCTCCTGCTCGGTGAGACGCTCGGCCCAGGGTTCGCTGTCGGCGGCGTGCTGATGGCCGTCGGCGTCGGCCTCGTCAGCACGGCGCAGGCGTAGTGAGGCGGCGCGCGCCGCAAAGATTTCGGCGGGCGCGACAACCCTTTTGTAGCCGCCACGCTTCTCGCCGAGACATGGAACGCCGAGACCGGCGCGGCCAACTCCTGCTGGTGGCAGCGCTCGGTCTCGCAGTCGCGTTCGTCGTGCTGGCGCTCGTGTTGAACGCGGTGGTGTTCACGGAGAATCTCGCGACCCGCAACCACGGCCAGACGGACGACGTCGTCGGCTTCGAGCGCGCCGTCGAACGGGGCGCCGGCGGCCTCGTCGCCGAAGTGAACTACCACGAGAACGCCGACTACGAGACGCTCCGGGACGCGCTCGCCGCGGACGTCGCGACGTGGGACGGGAACGCGTCAGTCCTGGGTGCGGCGCACGGCCGCGTCACCGCTGCGTCGCTCGCGGGCGTCGAGAACGGGACGCAGGTCGTGCAGTCCGTCCGCCGGAACTTCACGAACGCGACCGGCGCGCCGGACTGGACGGCGGCAGCGGGCGTGAACGAGACGCGGCGGTTCCACGCCGTCGTCGACCCGTCAGCCACCGATTCGCTGACCGTCACCGTCACCGACGGCACGTCCTCGTGGAGCGTCAGCGTCGCGGAGAACGGGTCGTGGACGGACGTCACCGTCGCGGAGGACGGCACGCAGGTCGCGTCGTACGAACACCCGGCGGAGACGGTCGAACTCGACCTCACGCAGGGCACCGTCAACGGCACGCAGGTCGCGAACTGGACGTTCGCCGACGGCGTGAGCGCGCCCTACGACGTCGCGTTCCGGAACGGCGACGTGGCGGAGGGCCGGTACGTGTTCGTCGTCGACCGGCCGCGCACGCCGATGCTGGACGACCTCCCGGAGGGCACGTACAACAGTCGCACGTCCGGCGACTATCCGACGACGGCGCCCGCGCTGTACAGCGCCACCGTGGACGTGTCCGTGTTGAACGACCGCGTGAGCTACGAGACGTCGGTCACGGCCGCGCCCGGGGCGCCGCCGGACGGCGTGCAGTACGACCTGGGCGGCGGATCGGCGGCAATCGCGCCCGGTATCGTGTTCGTGGACGACGACACGGGGAACCTGCTGTGGGCGACGCGGACCGAGACGGCGACGTTCGACGTGACGGACGCCACCGTCCTCGGCCCGATGTGGAACGACTTCGACGGGGACGCGCGCCTCGAAGTCCCGTACGTGAACAGCTCTGGCGCGATGCGACTCGTCGACACCGCGAACCGGTCGGCAACGTGGCGGACGGGGAGTTCGACGTACCCGCCCGCGGGGGCGCCGTCCCGGCTCGGCGTCGGCGAGTGGCAGGCGACTGACTACTCGGTGCTGTACGCGGGGTCGTCCGGGAGTCGCGTGTTCGCCGCGGAGAACGCGTCCGGGCCGTCCACCGAACTGCACTCCAGCGGCGACGGCGTGAGCGCGGTGGCGGGCGTCGCGGACGTCGACGGCGACGGCGCGGACGAACTCGTGTTCGGTGACGGCAGCCAGCAGCTCAGGTACCGGGACGACGACGGCACCGAAGTGAAGATTGCCAACGGCGGGTTCGGCCAGAACGGCAGCGTCGGCATCGGGACGCCCGTGGACTTCGACGGCGACGGCACGGCGCGCGTCCCGTTCGTGGACGGGTCGAACAACCTGAAGCTCGTGGACGGCGCGGGCAACGTCGAGACGCTGGTGGACTCGTCGAACGTCAGCGTGTCGAAGGCACCGGTCGCGGTGGACGACTGGGACGACGACGGCCGCCTCGAAATCGTGTTCGTGAGCGGCGGCGACCTCTGGTACGTCGACGACGTCGCGGGCGGCGGGACGCCCGTGGAAATCACCGCCGACCTGGACGGCGACGGGTCGAGCGGCGTCGACGTGGACACGACGACCGGCGTCGCCTGACTCAGGGAGAGTTGTCGCCCCGATGACGACTACCGCTAGCCGAGTAAAAATGTACTCGGAAGCGAGTGGCAAATTCTGTTCCGGTACCTGACGTTAAAGCCGGTGGCTACCGAGGGGTGTGCTATGGACTTGCACGGACGTGGCGTCCGCGAGGACGTCCGCGAACTCGGGGAGTGCCTCGGCGACGCGGTGCGCGCCCACGAACACGCAGACGCGTACGACGCAGTCGAGGCCGCACGCACCGCCGCCATCGACTACCGGCGCGGCGACAGCGACGACCGCACGGCGCTGCGCGACGTCGTCAAGCACGCCGACGTCGACACCACCGAAGACCTCGCGCGCGCCTTCACCGGCTACTTCGAACTCGTGAACCTCGCCGAGGAGCGCGAGCGCGTCCGCGAACTCCGGCGCAGCGAGGCGACGGACTCGCTCTCGGACAGCGTCCGCGGCGCCGTCGACGCGCTCGCGGACGCCGGCGCCACCGCCGACGACGTCGCCGGCGTCCTCGACGACGTCCGCGTCGTCCCCACGTTCACCGCCCACCCCACGGAAGCGCGCCGGAAGACCGTGAAAGCCCACCTCAACCGGATGCGCGACCGCCTCGAGGAACTGGACGAACGCCGCCTCACGCCCCGGGAACGACAGCGCACCTGGCGGCGCGTCGAAGCCACCATCGAGGCGCTGTGGACGACGCGGCGCGTCCGCGACCGACAGCCCACGCCCTTCGACGAGGCGCGCGACGTCCAGTGGTACCTCGCGAACGCCGTCTACGACGTCGTCCCCGAGGTGTACGAGGAACTGGACGCCGCGCTCGCCGACCACTACGACGACCCGCCGGCCGTCCCGAACCTCCTCGAATTCCGGTCGTGGGCCGGGTCGGACCGCGACGGCAACCCCTACGTCACCACCGAGACCACCGACCAGGTGCTGTCCCGGCAGCGCCGCCTCGTCTGCGAGCGTTACGTCGACGACCTCGACGACCTGCTCGGCGCGCTCTCCATGGACGGCGCGCGCACCACCAGCGACGCCATCGACGCGTTCCTCGAAGACGCCCGCGAGACCGTGCCCGGCATCGTCGCTGACGCCGCCGAACGCTATCCCGCGGAGCCGTTCCGGCAGGCCGCCGTGGTCGTCCAGGAGCGCGTCGACCGCGTCACTGACGTCCGCCCGGGCGGCTACGGCGACGCCGACGCGCTGCTCGACGACGTGCGCGCCATCGAGGACGCGCTCCACGACGCCGGCCTCGAACGCGTCGCCGACCAGCACGTCGCGCCGCTCGCGCGCCGCGTCGAGACGTTCGGCCTCCACCTCGCCGCCCTCGACCTCCGCGACCACCGCGAGAAACACACGCACGCCGTCAGCGACGCGCTCGACCGCGAGGGCATCGACTACGCCGGCATGACCGAACCCGAGCGCGTCGAGTTCCTCACGGACGCCGTCCTCCAGGACGACCCCGTCCTCGACCTCGCCGACCACGACGGCGTCGACGACGAGACGGCGCGCGTCCTCGGGCGCTTCGACGCGCTCGCGGACTGGCACCGCGAGTACGGCCCCGAGGCCATCGACGCGTACTGCATCAGCATGACCGAACAGCCCAGCCACGTCCTCGAAGTCGTCTTCCTCGCCGACCAGGCCGGCGTCGTCTCCCTCCCCGAGTACGCCGGCCTCGACGTCGTCCCCCTCCTGGAGACCAGGTCGGCGCTCTCGAACGCCCGCGACATCCTCGGCACGCTGTTCGAGAACGACGCGTACGGCGCGCTCGTCGACGCCCGCGGCACCACCCAGGAAGTGATGCTCGGGTACTCGGACTCCAACAAGGAGAACGGCTTCCTCGCCGCGAACTGGCAACTCGACCGCGCCCAGCGCACCCTCGCCGCCATCTGCGACGACCACGGCGTCGACGTCCGGTTCTTCCACGGCCGCGGCGGCTCAATCTCCCGCGGCGGCGGCCCGATGAACGAAGCCTTGCTCGCGCTCCCCAAGGAGACCGTGACTGGTGACGTGAAGTTCACCCAGCAGGGCGAGTCCATCGCGGAGACCTACGGCAACCCCAGCATCGCCGAACGCGAACTCGAACAGATGGTGAACGCCCAGGTCCGCGCGCGCCACGCCGCCGTCGAGGAGACCGACCCGGACGTCCCCGACGAGTGGGTGGACGCCATGAGCGAGATGGCGGACGCCGCGCGGCAAGCCTACCGCGACCTCCTCGACACCGACGGGTTCGTCGAGTACTTCGAGACCGTCACCCCTATCGACGTCGTCGAAGACCTCAACCTCGGCAGCAGGCCCGCCTCGCGCTCCGGCGAGCGCGAAGTCGAAGACCTCCGCGCCATCCCGTGGGTGTTCTCGTGGACGCAGACCCGCTGCGTGATTCCGGGCTGGTACGGTCTCGGCACCGGCCTCGCCGCCTGCGACGACGACGCCCTCCTCGAAGAGATGTACGACGAGTGGGCGTTCTTCCGAACCACCATCGACAACGCCGCGCTCGCGCTCGCGCGCAGCGAACCCGAAATCGCCGCCGAGTACGCCGCGCTCGCGCCCGACGACCTCCGCGAGCGCTTCCAGCCACGCATCGACGACGAATACGACCGCGCCGTCGACGCCGTCCTCGACGTGACGCGCCGCGACGACCTCGTCGACCGGCCGTGGCTCCGCGAGAGCCTCGACCGCCGCAACCCCTACGTCGACCCCCTGAACTTCGTGCAGGTCGAACTCCTCGACCGCAACCACCGCAGCGAGGCCGCCGAACGCGCGCTCCGCCTCGCCGTCATGGGCGTCGCCGCCGGCATGCAGAACACGGGCTGAGAACACACGCGACGCCGACTTCCGTATCCTTAACCGCGCGAACCGTCTTCGGGCAATCAAATGCCGCCAGCCATCCGCACCGACGACCTCGTCAAGGAGTACGGGGACGTCCGGGCGCTCGACGGCCTCTCGCTGTCCGTGCCGGAGGGCTCGTTCTTCGGACTGCTCGGGCCGAACGGCGCCGGAAAGACGACGTTCATCAACACGCTCGTCGGCCTCGTCCGCAAGACCAGCGGGACGGCCGAAGTGTTCGGGCACGACGTCGAAGACGACTACCGCGAGGCCAGGGACGCCATCGGTCTCGCGCCACAGGAGTACAACGTCGACCGGTTCTTCCCCATCCGGGAAGTCCTCATGCACAAGGCCGGCTACCACGGCGTCCCGGACGACGAGGCCGCCGAGCGCGCCGCCGAGGCTCTGGAGACCGTCGGCCTCGACGGCAAAGCGGAGACGCGCTTCGACTGGCTGTCCGGCGGGATGAAGCGCCGGTTCATGCTCGCGCGGGCGATGGTCACCGACCCAGACCTCCTCATCCTCGACGAACCGACGGCGGGCGTGGACGTCGAACTCCGCCACGACCTCTGGGACGTCATCCGCGAACTGAACGACGACGGCACCACCGTCCTACTCACCACGCACTACATCGAGGAAGCCGAACGCCTCTGCGACCAGGTCGCCATCATCGACTCCGGCAGCAAAGTGACGGTCGCGACGCCGGACGACCTCACCGAGCGCGGCACCGACACCGTCACGCTCACGCTCGAATCCGCGCCGACTGGCACACCCGAACTCACGGGCGACCACGTCGACAGCGTCACCGTGGACGGCCGCACCGTAACGCTGCGCGCCGGCAAGGGCAGCGAGGCCGTCCCCGTCGCCATCCGACAACTCGAAGCCGCGGGCCACCGCGTCCTCGACGTCGACGTCTCCCGCACCAGCCTCGAAGACGTCTTCG
>JBDGQF010000259.1:0-6787 GCA_042219255.1 Halobacterium sp.
GTCGCGGTTCGTGCGGTCGTGCTGGATGGCGTAGATGTTCGCGCGCTCGTCGGCGACGACGTCCAGGAGGTCGTTGAGCGCGCCCGGCCTGTCCTTGAGGACAGTGCGAATCTTTACGTAGCGGCCCTGGTCGACGAGGCCGCGCATGATGACTGTCGTCAGGAGGTTGAGGTCGATGTTGCCGCCGCAGAGCGCGGGCACGATGACCTCGTCGTCCTCGTAGACGAACTTGCCCTCGAGGAGCGCCGCCAAAGGTGTCGCGCCTGCGCCCTCGACGAGCGTCTTCCCGCGTTCGAGCATCAGCATCAGCGCAGTCGCGATTTCGTCGTCGGAGACAGTGACGACTTCGTCGACGCGCTCGCGGATGACGGGGAACGTCTTCTCGCCGACGCGCCGCACGGCGATGCCGTCCGCGATGGTGTCGACCTGGTCGACGCTGCGCGGTTCGCCCTTCTGGAGGGACTTCGCGACGGTGGACGCGCCCTCTGCCTGCACGCCCACGACGCGCACGTCGGGGTCGTGGGCCTTCACGGCGGTGGCGATGCCCGCGATGAGGCCGCCGCCGCCGATTGGGACGACGACGGTGTCGACTTCCGGGAGGTCGTCGACGATTTCGAGGCCGAGCGTCCCCTGGCCGGCCATGATGTGTTCGTCGTCGAACGCGTGGACGTACGTCCGCCCCTCCTCGTCTTCGAGTTCGTGGGCGTGCGCCTGCGCGGCGTCGTAGTCGATGCCGTGCAGGACGACTTCGGCGCCGTAGCTCTTCGTCGCCTTGATTTTCGAGATGGGCGCCGTCTCCGGCATCACGACCTTCGAGTCGACGTCCGACCTGCTCGCCGCGAGCGCGACGCCCTGCGCGTGGTTGCCGGCGGACGCCGTCACGACGCCGGCGTCGCGTTCCGTCTCGGAGAGCGTCCTGATGCGGTTGGTCGCGCCGCGAATCTTGAACGACCCCGTGCGCTGGAAGCACTCCAGTTTCAGGTGGACTTCCGCGCCGGTCATCGTGGAGAACGTGTTCGAGTAGTCCAGGGGGGTGTGTCGGGCGACGTCCGCCACGCGCTCGCGGGCGTCGAGCACGTCGTCGAGTTCGAGCATATCCGCGGCTACGGCGGAACTACTGTTAACGGTTGGTGATGCCGACGCCCCGAGAAAACGTGGGGGTCAGAGCGTGTGACAGTTGCGACGACTCCCCGGAATGGCATAAAACCGACCAAAGCACGGTGAAAGTGAAAGTGACGGACAGCAGGCGGGTGCAGCGGAATACGGCGGTCGCGGCCGGCGGGCGTGTTGGACTGCCGAGACCGGTACGCACTTTCCCACTCGCCGTGACCCTCGGCTGTGCGCGCTCGACTCCGGGCGACGTGGCGGCGAGTGTTCGCGCTGGCGTGGCCAGTGATGGCCGAACAGACGCTGCGCACCCTGATGCGTACCGTCGACGTCGTCGTCACCGCCGCCATCTCGCCCGCCGCCGTCGTCGCCGTCGGCCTCGCCGACCTCTACGCGCGCTTCCCGCTGCGCGTCGGCCTCGGCCTCGGCGGCGGCGCCATCAGCCTCTCCAGCCAGGACACCGGCCGCGGCGCCGCCGCCACCCGCGACGAAGCCATCACGCAAGCGCTCGTCGTCGGCGCGCTCGCCGGCCTGCCGTTCGCCGCGTTCGGCGTGCTGTTCGGCCCGGCCGCCATCCGCCTGCTCGGCGCCGACCCGGACGTCGTCTCGCTCGCCAGCACCTACCTCGCGGTCATCCTCCTCACGGCGCCCGCGCGCCACGTCGCCCTCATCGCCGCGCGCTCCCTCCAGGGCACCGGCGACACCCGCACGCCCATGTACGTCAACGCCGTCGCGAACGTCGGGAACATCCTCGGGAGCGTCGGCCTCGGCCTCGGCTACTTCGGCCTCCCGGAACTCGGCGTCGTCGGCGTCGGCGCCGCCACCGCCACCGCGAACGTCTTCACCGCGCTCGCGCTCTCCGCCGCCATCGCCTCCACGCACACCGCGGCGTCGTTCGCGCGCCCGAAGTCGCTGGTCATCACGAAACAGCTCGTCGTCGTCAGCGGCCCGAAAATCGCGGAGGGCACGGTCTCCGCGCTCGCGGAGTTCCCGTTCAACGCGCTCCTGCTGTCGTTCGGCACGAGCGTCAACGCCGCGTTCCAAATCGGCCGCCGCGTCTACCAACAGGGCACCGGCCCGCTCTCCAGGGGCTACAACGTCGCCGCGAACGTCGTCGTCGGCCAGGCGCTCGGCGACGGCGACGCCGACGGCGCGCGCTACAACGGCTGGGCCGTCACCGCACTCGGCGTCCTCACCGTCGGCGTCCTCGGCGTCACGCTCGCGTACTTCGCGCGCCCGCTCGTCTCCCTCCTCACGGACGACGCCGAGACCGTCCGCCACGGCGTCTGGTTCGCGCGAGCGTACGGCCTCAGCGCCCCCTTCCTCGCCGCGTTCGTCGCGCTCTCCGGCGCCCTCCAGGGCGCAAGCGAGACCCGCGTCCCGTTCGCCGCACGCACCACCGGCATGCTCGGGTTCCTCATCGGGTTCTCGTACGTCGCCGGCGTCACCCTCGGCTGGGGCGCCACCGCCGCCTACTGGGGCGTCGCGCTCTCGAACGCCTGGATGGCGCTCGTCGCCGCCGCCGGCTTCCACTACGGCGACTGGGCCGGCCGCGCCGCCGGCATGATGGCCGAACGCGCAGAAGCGTGACCCCCGTCACTCCGCTGGGACGTCCTCAGACGTCGACTGCGAAACGACGTCTGTGATGTCCACGAGGACGCCGACGACGTAGTCCGTGTCGCCGTCAGTGTCGACGGCAGCCCCGCGGTCTTCGAAGTACCTCGTCTCGCCGCCGCGGTCAGCGCGAAACTGCACGCGGAACTCGCCGCCCTGGTCAGCGGCGTCACGGTACGCCGATTCGAGTCGCTCCCGGTCTGCCTCGTGGACGACGTCGAGGAACCCGTCGACGCCGGCGTCGAGGCCGCCGCCGACCAGCGACGAGACCCCGAACCGCGTCACGTCGCCGGCGTCCACGTCCCACACCCAGGCACCCGCGTTTGCAGCGTCTAGCGCCGCCTGCATCGTCTCCCGGAACTCTTCCAGTTCGCGGCGGTACTCCGACGCCTTCGAGACGTCGTGCGCAATCGTCTGCCCGACCGCTTCGCCGTGGTGTGGTGTGGGTACACAGGAGATTCTCGTCGTGCGGTCGACCCCGTCTTCGCCCTCGATGCGGAGGCTCGTCGCGGGGACGCGCTCGCCCTCGGAGAGTCGCTCTAGCCGCTGTTCGACGCCCGCTCGTGACTCTCCCGACGTTACCTCGTCGAACGACATCCCGACGACTTCCTCGCGGGAGTCGACGCCGAACAGGTCGGTGGACGCTTCGTTGGCGTACAGTATCGTGCCGTCCTCGTCGTAGAGGTACACCGGCAAGTGCGACCCCTCGACGAGGGCCGTATAGTGGTCGACTGCGCGGTCTACCGCCCGCTGTCGCTGTCGTGACTCCACTGCATCGAGTACGCGGTTCACTACCACGTCGTACGTGTCCGTCCCCGACTTCTGGATGTAGTCCGTGACGCCCGCGGACATCGCGTCCGCGGCGACCGCCTCGCTGCCCTTCCCGGTGAACAGGATGAACGGCACGTCCACGCCCGCGTCCGTGAGCGCGCCGTGCAGTTCGAGGCCGTCTAGGCGCGGCATCTCGTAGTCGGAGACGACGCAGTCCGGCGGGTCGTCGACGACGGCGTCCAGCGCCGCTTCTGGGTCGGTACACGTCGTCACCGACAGCCGGTCGTCTGCCCGCTGGAGGAACTCCGCCGTGAGCTCCGCGAACGCCGGGTCGTCGTCGACGTGGACGACGCGGACGTCCTCCGGGATGCGCGACGCGGCCGCTGCATCGAACGGTGCAGACGAGCCATCCATGGTAGTTTATAGCATTCCCGGGCGGAAAAACCACCCGGTCACTCCAGTATCTACAACAGGCGGAACCCACAGTATCGGCCCGCAGCCGCGACAAATCGCCGGTGGGTTCGCGTGAAGGCGCCTCGACGAGACCGCCACAGTCCCGCAACGCGCCGGGGGGACGCCAGGGCCGCGCGACAGACGGACGTGACCGCGTTACCGTTCGTCGAGCGGCACGAACTCCTGGTCTTCGTCGCCGACGTAGCGGGCGCGCGGCCGGATGAGGCGGTTGTCGTCGTACTGTTCGAGGACGTGGGCAATCCAGCCGCCGGCGCGACTCATCGCGAAGATGGGCGTGTAGACGTCGATGGGGATGCCCATCTGGTAGTACGTCGACGCGGAGTAGAAGTCGACGTTCGGCGCGAGGCCTTTCTCTTCGGCCATGTACTCCTCGATGGCGACGCTCATCTCGTACCACGTCGTGTCGCCGGCGGCCTCGCCGAGTTCCTCGCTGCGTTCGCCGAGAATCTTCGCGCGCGGGTCTTTGACGTTGTAGACGCGGTGCCCGAACCCGGCGACGCGCTTGCCGTCGTCGAGCGCGTGCTCGACCCAGTCGACGGGGTCTCTGTCGGACTCGTCGATTTCCTGGAGCATGCGCATGACGTTCGCGTTCGCGCCGCCGTGCAGGCTGCCGGAGAGCGTGCCGACCGCCGAGGTGATGGCGGCGTGGAGGTCGGCGAGCGTCGACGACGTCACCATCGAGGAGAACGTGGACGCGTTCAGGCCGTGGTCGGCGTGCAGGACGAGCGCCTGGTCGAAGACGTCCGCGAGCACGTCGTCGGGGTCCTCGTCGTTCAGCATGTAGAGGAAGTTCGCGGCGTGGTCGAGGTCGTCGCGGGGCGCGACAGGGTCGTCGCCGTCGCGGAGGCGCGCGAACGCCGCGACGATTGTGGGGAGTTTCGCGGTGATGCGTTTGCCCTTCCGGAGGTTGGCTTCGCGGTCTGTGGGGTCGGCGTCGGCGTCTGGGTCGAACGCGGAGAGTTCGGAGACGGCGGTGCGGACGGCGGCCATCGGGTCTTCGTCGGCGGCCGCGAGGTCTTCGACGAGGGAGAGCACGTCGTCGTCGAGCGCGCGGTGTTCGGCCATGTCCTCGCTGAAGGACGCGAGTTCGTCGCGGTCGGGGAGGCGGCCGTGCCACAGCAAGTAGAGGACTTCCTCGTAGGACGCGCCGCGGGCGAGGTCTTCGATGGTGTACCCGCGGTAGACGAGTTTGCCTTCGTCGCCGTCGATGTAACTCAGTTCGGATTCAGCGACGAGCACGCCCTCGAGTCCCTTCTTGAGTTCGTCGGCCATACCCGACGGTTCACGACGGTTCCACCTAATGGGTGTCGGTTTCTCTCACGGTCGTCCGTCAATTATTGCGGCACGCCGTGCCGGTTCGGGGGGCGGCGGCGGACTGACGCGAACGTTTTTCGGGGCCGCGGGCGAACCCCGGAGCATGAGCGGCCGCGTCGAGTACGAGCCCGCGAGCGTGAAAGACCTCCTCGCGGAGATGAAAGACACCGCCGAGTTACTCATCGACCTGTCGTATTCGGCGGTGCTGCACGGCAGCGACGACGTGGCGGCGGAAGTCCTGAAACTCGAGGAGCGCATGGACGTCCTCCAGTTGCGCGCCCGCATGAGCCTCCTGCTGGCGGCGCGCAACCCGGAGGACGCGGAGACGCTGGCGCCCGTGCTGGGCGTCGTGGGCGCCGCGGAGAAAATCAGTGACGCGGCCGGCGACATCGCGAAAGTCGTCCTGGAGGACATCCGCGTGCCGGACGCCATCCGCGCGGCGCTCCCGGAGGCCGTGGAGTCGCTGGTGCGCGCGGAACTCTCGCCGGAGTCGGCGTACGCCGACCGCACGCTCCTCGACGTCAACCTGGAGACGGAGACTGGCGTGCGCGCGCTCGCCATCCGCAGGGGCGGCGACTGGATTCTGAACCCAGACCGGGACACGGAACTCTACGGCGGCGATGTCCTGTTGTTGCGCGGCCCGGAGGACAGCATCGGTGACGTCTACGAGGCAGCGACCGGCGAGGCGTACGTGCCGCCGGAAGTCCCCGAACCGGACATCGAAGACCTGGAGCGCGCCGTCGACTCCGTGGTGACGATGAAGAACATGAGCGAGTTGTCCGTCGACCTGGCGTACGGCGCGGTCTTGTTCGACTCCACCGACCTCGCCGCCGAAGTCGTGGAACTGGAGGCGGAGGTGGACGCGCTGAAGTCGCGCTTCGAGGCGTGGACGCTGCGCGCCGCGGGCAGGGTGGACGACCCGGTGTCGCTGCGCGGCCTCGTCCACATCGCGAACGCGACGGAAGTCATCAGCGACGCCGCCGTGGAAATCAGCGAGGGCGTGCTGCGCGGCCTGGACACGCACGTCGTCGTGCAGGAGGCCGTCGAGGAGTCCGACGAGGTCATCGTCCGCGAGACGGTCGAAGCCGGCAGTCCGCTGGACGGCGCGACGCTCGGCGGCCGCGAGGTGTCCACGGAGACGGGGATGTCCGTCATCGCGGTGCGGCGGCCGGACGCCGACCTCGACGAGTGGGTGGTTCAACCGGGCCCGGAGACAGCGGTCACGGCCGGCGACGTGCTGTTGGCGAAGGGGACGCGGGCGAGCGCCGGCCGCCTCCGCGACCTGGCGTCGAAAAAGTAAACCAGAGCGGTCTCGGGCTAGTCGAGGGCGTTCCGTTCGGCGGCGACGCACCGTAGCGCGAGGTCTGGGAGCGGCACCGTCACGTAGTCGCGGCCGTCGGCGTACCCGGACACCGACAGCACCGCGGTCTCCCGCGTCTCGAACCGCACCTCGAACCCGACCGGGTCGTCGGTCGCGCGCACCGTCGCGACCCGCGAGTCCACGCCG
>JBDGQF010000010.1:0-6780 GCA_042219255.1 Halobacterium sp.
GTATCTGTGGTCGTCGGTGCCGCGACCGTACGCCAGTCCGCGGCACCCCGTATCGCAGTCGCTGCTGCACGGTAGTCCTGTGGTGGGTCGCGTGCTGGCGCGCCGCGACCGCCGACCGCTTCAGAAGTCGTCGAGACCGGACTGTTCGGCCGCAGCGAGCGCGTCCTGGCTGGTCTGCCAGGACGCGCGCGCGCACTCCGGGAGCGTGCCGTGGTCGGCGACGTAGGCGTCGAGGAACTCCCTCGTCGCGGGGTCGCTGGGGTAGCCTGAGCCGACGTCACCGTACTCGGCGGCGAGGTCGGCGACGTGGCTGTCCCGGGCGACCTTCGCGACGATGCTCGCCGCCGCGACGACCGCGTACTCGTCGTCCGCGCCGTGCTCGGCGGTCACGTCCACGTCCGCCGCGACGCCCTCGGCGACGCGGCGACCGAACCGCTGTTCGTCCACGTCGCCGGCGTCCACGTACCCACGGAGGCCGTCCGCTGCGACCGAATCGAGCGCGCTCGCCTGCGCCTCGACGGTGAGCGCGTTCATGTCCGTCTCCGGGTCGTCGATGCGCGCGACCGGAATCTCCGCGACAGCCACCTCGCACGTCTCGCGGACCCGCGCGTCGAGTTCGTTCCGGCGCTCCGGCGACAGGCGCTTGGAGTCCGCGACGCCGTCGGGAATCTCCGCGGGCGTGCCAACAACGGCCGCTGCGAACATCGACCCCAGGACTGGCCCCTTTCCCGCCTCGTCCACGCCAAATCGACGCGCTACCGCCGTGTCTGCGTCCCCTGCTCCGCCCTCGTCCGCCGGTGCGTCGTCGTCTCCGCCCGTCATCGCGCGGTCACTCGACGAAGAACTCCTCGTCCTCGAACGCCTCCTCCTCGCCCTCGACGGCGACGACGTCGAGCGCGGTCACCGTCGCCTCCACGCCGAGGAGGCCGGCGAGACTCGGCTCCGTGCGGCCCTCGTCGCTGGACACCAGTTCCTTGATGTAGAGGCCGCCCTCGCCCTCTATTTCCACGACGGCGTGCGTGTCGTCGCTGCGCTCGCCCTCGATGTCGTACACCTGGCGCGTCCGGACTTTCTCCGCGCGCCGGTGGCTGACGCGCTGGGGCGTCTCCTGCTCGATGGTCGCGCCGTCCAGCGCCTCGATGGCGTCCTGGAAGTCAGCCTCGCTAACCGCGTCGCCGAATTCCACCTGCGCGCGGTAGCGCTTCCGCGCGTCCAGTTCCTTCACGCGCGCCACCATTTCGTAGGACGCCAACCGCAGGCCCTCCACTTCGACCTTCCCCTCCGCGTACTCGTTGATGGCGTCCTGGAGTTCCTCGACGTCCGGATGCCGCTCCTGAGGGTGCTGGACTTCCACGACGAACGGCCGGCCCGTCCCCAACATCAGCGCGTCGATGTCCTCGCGCCCCGCACCGTGGAACGACGCCTCCGTGCCGTCCATCGCGTCCACGACCGGTGGCGTCGTCAACTGCTCGACGCTCTCCGGGTACAGGTAGCCCGTGCCGTCGCAGTGCGGGCACGGCGAGTCCACGAGCGTCCCCGTGCCGTTGCAGTCCGAGCACGGCCACTCCGTCTGCGGAATCCCGCGCTCCAGTTTCCGGTACCGCCCGTACACGAACGCCGAGTTCACCGTCACGTCCACCGTCTCGTCCTCGACGTCCAGGACAGCGAGCACGTCCGGCCGCTCGAAGTCCACGTCCGCGCCAGTCGCCTTCCCCACGCGCTTGCCCACCTCGCGGTTGCACTCGGACTTGAACAGTTCGCCCGCCTCCTCGTCGATGCCCGCCAGGTCGCGCAGCATCGTCTCGTTCTCCTCCACCAGCGGCGGCGCGCGCGTCCCCACCTGGTACGTGTCGAACTCGTGGTCGCTCACCGCCTCCAGCACGAGGTCGGCGAACTCGTCGAACCGCCCAGACGCCCCCTCACACACCCAGCACTCCGACGCCTCCGTCTCCTCGTACGGCTCGTCGTCCTCCAGCGCCACCGCCGTGCGGAGCGCTCGGCCGCGCTCCGCGTTCGTCAACCCGAAACTCCGGTCGGCGAAACACCGCCCAACGCACGCGTCGCAGACCGGGTCTTCCGCGAGTACTCCCCGCGCGTCCTCCAGGATGGTCATGACTGGACTCTCGGGGCGTGATTGTACGTATCCTTCGGTCTGCAGTTTCCGACTCCGACGCCGCTCCCGGGGACAGCACGACCTGAAAGCCCTCGCGCCGCTCGGCTCGGGGGACTCGCTGTGCGCCTCGTCGCTCGCGCCGCTCACTCCTGCGGTGCTTGTTCCGGGAGCGCAAGCGCTCCCGGCGTTCGCCTCACTCCGTTCGGCTCACCTTCGGCCGCCGTCGCCGACCGGCGCTCGCCCTTTCAATCCGCCAGGGTGCCGGCTGTTCAGTTCACCGTCGCCGTCACTGGTCGAACCGGCGTCGGTCGGTGCTGGTAAATCGGCGGCCTGCGATGCGTGCGTATGCGCCAGTTCGTCGTGCTCGGGCACCACGCCCCAACCGACCCGGACTTCTCGCTTGACGACCTCGCGGGCGCGGCCGGCCGCCTGGACGTGCTGTGCCGGTGCGTGAACGCCGCGGTGTTCCTCTCGCACGGCGTCCGCGACAACGTCGAAATCTCGCTCGTGTTGCGGGACGAGGTGACGGTGCGAATCGACAGCAGCGACCTCCGGTACATGAACCCGGACGAGCGCAACATCGCGGGCCTGCTCCGGCAGGCGCTGGAGGCCAAAGACCAGGCCATCGGGCACCGCGAAGCGGAGTCCACGCCCGGTATCCACGTCTCCAAGCGGGGGTTCCAGGCGGTGCTGGAGTCCGTCGACGGCACCGTCGTGGAACTCCACGAGGACGGCGACCCGCTCGCCGACGTGGAACCGCCGACAGACCCCGTATTCGTGCTGTCCGACCACGAGGACTTCACGGAGGAGGAGGCCGTGTTGCTCGCCGAGCACAGCGATAGGCGGGTGCGCGTCGGCCCGGAGGTGCTGCACGCCGACCACACCATCACCGTCGCGCAGAACTACCTCGACACCGACGGCTACACGGCGTACTGACGATGCGCGTGAGTGTCATCGGCGGCGGCGTGGTCGGCGAGGACGCGAAACGGGACGCCCGGGAAGTCGGCCGACTGCTCGCCGAACGCGGCCACACGCTCGTCTGCGGCGGCCGGGGTGGCGTGATGCGCGCGGCGTGCAGGGGCGCCAGCGAGGCCGGCGGCCACACTATCGGCGTCCTCCCGGGCGAGGACAGGCACGCCGCGAACGAGTACGTCGACACCGCCATCGCGACCGGCATCGGGCACGCGCGGAACGCGCTCGTCGTCATGAACGGGGACGCGGTCATCGCAATCGACGGCTCCGGCGGCACGCTCTCAGAGGTCGGCTTTAGTTCAGTGTACGACCGGCCGATTGCGGGCCTCGGCGCGCCCGACGCACCGCACGTCGAAGCCGTCGACTCCCCAGAGGCGGCCGTGGACTACGTCGAACGCCAGGTGGACTGACTCCACGGCGGCCTACTGGCTACGCGGCGCGAAAACAGTGAGAACGGCAGCGGAGAGAACGCAGAGCGCGGTGGTCGGCGCCTATTCGAGGTCGAAGCGGTCGAGACGCATCACGTGCGTCCACGCGTCCACGAAGTCCTGGACGAACTTCTCCTCGGCGTCGTCGGCGCCGTAGACGTCCGCGATGGCGCGTAGGCGCGCGTTCGACCCGAAGATGAGGTCGAAGCGCGTGGCCTCGTACGCGACGTCGCCGGTGTCGCGGTCGCGGAGTTCGAAGACTTCCTCGTCCTCGTCGACGGCCTCCCACTCGTAGCTCATGTCGAGGAGAGTGGCGAAGAAGTCGTTCGTGAGCGTGCCTGGGTCGTCCGTGAAGACGCCGCGGTCGGTGTCGCCGTGCGTCGCGCCGAGCGCGCGCATCCCGCCGACCAGCACCGTCATCTGCGACGCCGTGAGGTTCAGTAGTTCGGCCTTGTCGACCATGCGCTCCTCGGGCAGTTCGTCGTAGCCGCCGCCGAGGTAGTTCCGGAACCCGTCGGCTTTCGGTTCGAGGACTTCGAAGGACTCCTCGTCGGTCATCTCCGCGGACGCGTCCGTGCGGCCGGGTTCGAACGGCACGTCGACGTCGAAGCCGGCGTCGGCGGCCGCCTGCTCGACTGCCGCGTTCCCGCCGAGCACGATGAGGTCGGCGAGGGACACGCGGACGTCGTCGCTCCGGGAACTGTTGAAGTCCTCCTGGATTCCCTCGATGGTGTCCAGGACTGCCGCGAGCTCCTCGGGTTCGTTGACGTCCCAGCTACGCTGGGGCTCCAGGCGGATGCGCGCGCCGTTCGCGCCGCCGCGCTTGTCGCTGTCGCGGTACGTCACCGCGGACGCCCACGCCGTCTTCACGAGCTGCTGGCGCGACAGGTCGGAGTCCAGCAGTTCCTGCTTGAGTTCCGCGACCTCCTCGTCGCCGACGAGTTCGTAGTCGGCGTCCGGAATCGGGTCCTGCCAGATGAACGTCTCCTCGGGTACTTCCGGGCCGAGGTAGCGCTCCGGCGGGCCCATGTCGCGGTGGAGGAGCTTGTACCAGGCGCGCGCGAACGCCGCCTGGAACTCGTCGGGGTTCTCCTGGAAGTGCTCCAAGACCTCGCGGAAGTCGTCGTCGTGCTTCAGCGCGACGTCCGTCGTCAGCATCATCGGCTCCTCGGTGTCGTCGGGGTCGTGGGGCTTCGGCGCCTCCTCGACGCCGTCGCCGACGGGCCGCCACTGCCACGCGCCACCAGGGCCTTTCACGGACGTCCAGTCGTGGTTCAGGAGGTTGTCGATGTACCCCATGTCCCACTGAATCGGGTTCGAGTTCCACGGGCCCTCGATGCCGCTCGTGATGGTGTCCGGGCCCTTGCCCTCGCCGAAGTCGTTGTCCCAGCCCATGCCCTGTTCGTCGATGGGCGCCGCCTCCGGCTCCGCGCCGACGTGCTCGTCGGGGTCGCTGGCGCCGTGGACTTTCCCGAACGTGTGGCCGCCCGCGATGAGCGCGACCGTCTCCTCGTCGTCCATCGCCATCCGACTGAACTCCTCGCGGATGTTCTTCGCGGAGCCCTCGACGTCCGGTTCGCCGTACGGCCCCTCGGGGTTCACGTAGATGAGCCCCATCACGGTGTTCGCGAGCGGGTTCTTCAGGTTTCCGACCTCGCTGTCCTCGAAGCGCTCGGGCGACGTGGTCTCCCACTCGGTCTCCGGCCCCCAGTCGGTGGCGTGGTTCGGCTTGAACTCGTCCTCGCGGCCGCCCGCGAACCCGAACGTCTCGAAGCCCATCGTCTCGAGGGCGACGTTCCCCGCGAGCACGATGAGGTCGCCCCAGGAGAGCTTCCGGCCGTACTTCTGCTTGACCGGCTGGAGCAGGCGGCGCGCCTTGTCCAGGTTCACGTTGTCCGGCCAGCTACTCTCCGGCGGCAGGCGCTGGAGGCCGCCGGACGCGCCCGCGCGGCCGTCCGCCGTCCGGTACGTGCCGGCGCTGTGCCACGCCATCCGGATGAACAGCGGGCCGTACGTCCCGTAGTCCGCGGGCCACCACTCCTTCGAGTCCATCATGACCTTCCGGATGTCGTCCTTGACGGCCTCGTAGTCGAGTTCCTGGAACGCCTCCGCGTAGTCGAAGTCCTCCTCGAGCGGCCCGACGTCGCGCGCGTTGTCGTCGAGAATCTCGACGTCCAGCAGGTCCGGCCACCAGTCGTCGACGCCTTTCGGCTCCCAGTGTTCCGCGTCGCCGCCGTCAGGTCGCAACTCGTCTCCCCCGTCTTCGGGTGTGTCGTTACTCATGGGTTTCTGCCTACCCGCCACCACACACGCCTCCCCGTTAACGATACTGTTGGCAAATACCAAGTCGTGCTAGTGGATGGCAACCATTGCACTGCCGCGACTGCAGTGGGTGACACACCCACCAACTTCCACCGATTCGGAAGCGTTAAACCGACCACGGGACAAGGTGTTACTGCGGGCCGGTGGGGTAGCTTGGTATCCTTCGGCCTTCGGGTGGCCGTAACCACGATTCAAATTCGTGCCGGCCCACTTCTCCCGCAATATCTGGCGCTGAGCGGCTGCTACCCGTGTTCTCGCGAGCCAGGCCGCGCCCGTTCAGGGGGAGTTTCGTCTGGCGAAGTCGTGTCTCGGTCGCCGTCGCGCCGGTTTCGCCACATGCGGCAGGCCTATGTGGTGTGGTCTCATGGTTCGAAGCGCATCGCCCATGAAACCGTGCCACAACTGTCAGGCGGTCATCGACGAGTACATTTTGGACAAACAACTCGACGGCCTGCGAGACCTCACGGTCGACGACTTCAACGTCTGTGCTGACTGTGCGACCATCGTCTCCGACGCGTGCGTGGAGTGTGGCGGCGCGGTGTACGTCCCCCGGAGCGTCTCCGTGACTCCGGACTACTGTCCGGCGTGTCGCTCCGACCTGCTGTCCGAGACGGGCCACGACCCAGGGTGGCACTGCGACCCGGTTTCGACCTGAAGACAGCGGCCCCGCAGTCATTTTTGCGACTCGCGGAGCGCGCAGCGGCCGCGCTATGATACCGCCTCCGGCACGGCGAGTTGTGCGCCTCCTCGGCTCAGGTCTCGGACGTCGTGAGCGTGCCGGCGTGGCGCGCGAGTTGCACGTGCAGCGCCGGCGTGACCACTGCCGTCACCGCCGTCGCAGTGAACAGCGCCACGACGTCCGTCGGGTCGGGAACCACGAGGGCGGCCGCGGAGAACACGGCGTAGAAGACGAGCCACCCCGCGACGATGACTCGCGTCCGGTGT
>JBDGQF010000349.1:0-6758 GCA_042219255.1 Halobacterium sp.
GCATCCGCGACACCGACGACGTCAAGGAGACGCTGCGCGCGGGCGCCGACAAAGTATCAATCAACACGGGCGCCATCGAGCGCCCCGAACTCATAACGGAGGGCGCGAAGGCGTTCGGAAACCAGTGCATCGTCATCAGCGTGGACGCGCGCCGCCGCTACGACGAGGGCGGTGAGCACTACGAGCAGGTCGATGGGGAGTCCTGCTGGTTCGAGGCGACCGTGAAGGGCGGCCGCGAGGGCACCGGCCTGGACGTCGTCGAGTGGGCGCGCGAGGCCGAACAGCGCGGCGCCGGCGAACTGTTCGTGAACTCGATAGACGCCGACGGCACGAAGGACGGCTACGACCTCCCGCTGACGGGCGCGGTCTGTGACGCCGTCTCCACGCCCGTCATCGCGTCCTCCGGCTGTGGGTCGCCCCAGGACATGGTCGACGCGTTCGACGCTGGTGCGGACGCCGCGCTCGCGGCGTCAATCTTCCACTACGGCGAGTACACCATCGAGGAGACCAAGCAGTACCTCGACGACCACGGCGTCCCCGTGCGACGGTGACCGCCGGACAGCCGCAGTAATTTTCAGGGGGACGTCCAGTGAGAAGCGACGAATGACTTATGCACTGACCCGTGGTGAGTGACGGTATGTCCCACTCTGGCGCGCCCGGGTCGGGGGGCCCGGGGCCTGCCCAGTGTTCTGCCGACGGACCGCTCGACCCGGGCCGGTGTGCCATCGAGGCAGTCGAGTGCGATTCCGCGCGGTTCGTTTCGCTGGCGCACGCCTCTGGGGGCCTCCAGCCGACGTACCTCGTCCTGACTGCTGTCGACGCCGACGACGCGGTGCCGCTGTCGACGACGGACGTCCTGACAGTCCCGGAACTACAGAACGCAGTCGCGTACTACGGCGAGTCGACGGACAGCGTCCGCGTCCGCACGCAACCCGGTCGTCGGACGGCGGTAGAAGAACACGTCGAAGCGCTCCGCGAGCGCGGCCGCGGTACGGTGTTCGAGTTCGCGGGCCGGTGCTTCGACCTGGAAGTCGTCGCGGGTTAGGCCGCCGCTTCGAAGGCGTCCGCGAAGTCGCGCAGTTCGTCGCCAGTCCGCTGGGCCGCGCTCTGGAGCGCGTCCAGGGGGTCGGTGTCGTCGTCGGTCGTGATGTTCAACAGCGGCTCCGTCTGGCCGCCGGACTGTTCTGGGTTCATGTCGTAGGACGCCGCCTCGACGCCCTCCGTCTCGAGGAGCGCGCCCTTCAGGACGTTCATGAACGTGTGGTCTTCGCCGGCGATTTCGATGGTGAGCTCCGTGTCGCTCTTCTCGATAACCCGCAGGTCCATGGCGTCTGCTTCGCTCGTGCGGCGTTTCAACGTTTCGAACCGTTCACGGCCGCCCGGACGGCGCCCTGTGCCGCGCCGCCCTGATAGGGGCTGTCGGTGGCGGACGCTTTATGCCGACGCGGCCGGGCACGTATTCGTATGAACGTCTCGCCGCTGGTGGTCGTCGCGGGGACTGTCGCCGCCGTCCTCGCAGTGCTGGCCGCGCTGCCGTGGACTCGGCGCCTCGACTACCTCGCGCGGGCGACGCCCGTCGCGGCCGCGCTCGGCGTCGCTGTCGCCGTCGCCGTCGGCGCGCTCGGCGTCTGGACGGGCGCCGCCTACGTCGCTATCGTGACGCTCGTCGGGACTGGCGTCGGCGTGCTGCGCGTCGGCGAGGGGCGCGCCGTCGTCCGGCGCGTCCGCACGCGACTCCTGTTCGGCGTGCCGTGGGGCACCGTCGTCGTCACCGTCGGCGTCGCCGCGTTCTACCTCTTCGTGCAGTTCGGCTACCGCCACCCGACGTCTCCACTCGTCGTCCCGTTCGTCTCGTGGTCGTACTTCTACCCGCTGGGCGTCCTGACGGCGCCGTTCGCGCACGCCAGCCTCGGCCACGTCACCGGCAACCTCGTCGCCACCGTCGCGCTCGCGCCGCTGGCGGAGTACGCGTTCTCGCACTTCCCGACCAGTCGCGGGTCGTCGGCGTTCGACTCCTGGCGCACCAACCCCTACGTCCGCGCGATCGTCCTGTTCCCCCTGGGCGTGTTCGCCGTCGCGCTCCTGACGGGCGTGTTCTCCTGGGGCGCGACCATCGGGTTCTCCGGCGTCGTGTACGCGTTCGCCGGGTTCGCGCTCGTCCGGTTCCCGCTCGCGACGGTGCTTGCGGTGTCCGCGCGCGAAGTCGTCTCCCTGCTCTGGTCGGTCGTCCGCGACCCGATTACGTTCGCGTCCGCGTCGCCGTCGTTCGGGCCGCCGTGGTGGGCGGGCATCGCCGTCCAGGGCCACCTGTTCGGGTTCCTCGTCGGCGCCGTGCTCGCCGCCGTGCTCGTCGTCCGCCGCGACAACCGGCCGTCCGCGGCGCGCATCTGGTTCGGCGCCGTCGTCCTCGCGTCCTCGCTGTCCCTGTGGGCGGTCTGGTGGTACGGCACCGTCGACGAGTACGTGCTCTACCGCGCCGTCGGCGTCCTCCTCGTCGCGTCCCTGGCCGTCCTCCTGACCGTCGCCGTGCGCGCCGACGACCGCACGCTCGTCAGCGACGTGTCCACGCGGAAACTCGCGTTCGCCGTGCTCGCGCTCCCCATCGTCACGATGTGCGTCGTCGCCGTCCCCGTGAACCTCACCACCGTCTCGGACGCCGACCTCCCGGGCGACCCCGTGGAGATTCGCGGCTACGAGGTGACGTACGCCGAGGACGTGACGAACGAGCGCGTCGCCGGCGTCGACCTCCCGTACTTCGCGCAGGCGACGAACGTCTCCGCGAGCGGCGTCATCGTCGCGAACGAACGCCGACAGATTTGGACGGAGGAAGTGAGCGCGGGCAGACTCGGGTTCTACGGCGACCAGTCCGTGCGCGTCGGCGGCGTCGGCTGGATGGAGTCCGTGGGCGTCCACCGCCGCGGGTGGGTGCCGGCGGGCGGCAGCGCCGTCTACAACGTGTACGTGACGCCGCCGGAGGGCGAGACGCGCCACGTGTACGCGTCGGAGAGTTCGACCGCCGACCCGACTATCGCCGGCCGGACGGTGCGCGTGGACGCGGCGGACGGCGGGTTCGGCCTGGAAGTGCTGCGCAACGGCAGCGTCCTCGAATCCGTTCAGATTCCGGGGAAGAACGAGACGGCGACCGCTGGCGGCCTCACGTTCGTGCGGAACGGCAGTCGCGTCCTCGCGGAGTACGGAAACACGACGGTCAGGGTCGCCAGCAAGGAGACCTACGAGTAGCGCGCTACTGCCACTCGACTCTGAAGACTTCGACGTCGAGCGTCGCCGACTCGCTGGTGTGGAACTCGAACTGGCGGCCGACTGTCAACTCGGCGGCGAACGCGTGCGTGACCTCGCCGCCGCGGTCGGCGGCGAACGACTCCACGAACTCGCGGCTCCCGGCGTTGTGCACCGAATAGGAGGCGGCGGCGACGTCAGCGGTCGCAGCGAGGAACGCGCGGTCGGCGTGCTCGCGGCCGCGCTGCGCGCCGAACGGCGGGTTCATCACGACGGTGTCGACGGCCGAGAGCGGCGGCCGGGTCGCGTCGCCGCGCACCCAGTCCACACTCACGGCAGGGTCGATGCGTGCTTCGTTCTCGCGCGCGATGGCGAGCGCGTCTGGGTCGCGCTCGATGGCGACGACGCGTTCGGGGGAGCGCGTGGCCGCGCCGAGCGCGAGCATCCCCGTGCCGGCGCCGAGGTCGGCGACAGAGCGCGCGGCGATGTCGCCCTGGAGGTCGGCGAGGTGGAGGAGGTGTGCGGCGAGGTCGGCGGGCGTGGGGTACTGTTCGAGCGCCGCGGAGGGGTCGCGGAACCCCTCGACGTCGGCGAGGCGGCGCTCCAGCGCGCGCTTCATACCGACGCAGACGGGCGGCGGCGTGAAGAACGCTGTGTCACACGGCGGGCACAGGGAACAGAAGGTGGCAGAACAAGGGAGGACGGCGCGGTCAGTTCAGGTCGAGGCCGTCGACTTCGACGGCGACGCCGTCGCGGCGGCCGCGTTCGGCGACGGCGGAGAGCGCCGGCCGGACTTTCTCGGGTGCGACGGCTTCTTCGACGGCGACGGTGAGGCGGTTGGCGCCGAGGAACGCGGCGGCGGCGACGACGTCGCGGAGGCGGTCGGCCTCGTCCTGGGTGGCGAGCGAGCAGTCCTCGTCGAAGCAGGCGTCGGCGGTGACTTCCGCGGGGACGTACTCCTCCGCGGCGAGTTCGTCGGCGAGCGTCCGGAGTTCCTCGCGGGACGCGTCGACGATGGTGTCGGCGTCGACGGCGACTGGGGTGGCGTTCGTGGGGCGACAGCCTTCGAGTGCGGCGGGTGGGGAGGTCGTGCTCATCTTGCACACACATACATAGTGGAAATACAAAAACCTTTGCTAATGTCCAGTAGTAATTTCCAGCGGGCCGGCCGGCGAGCGTTATTTGGTACCACACGGAATACGTCGCGCCATGCGCCCCGGCGACCACCACGCCGGTGACTCGATTCGCGTGCTCCACGTCGACGACGACGAGTCCTTCGGCGAACTCGTCGCGACCTGCCTGGAGCGCGCGAACGACCGCATCGAGGTCGAGACCACCACGGACGCCAGCGAGGCGCTCGCCACCCTCGACGCCGCGCGCGTCGACTGCGTCGTCTCCGACTACGAGATGCCCGAGACCGACGGCATCGAACTCCTCGAAGCCGTCCGGGACGACTACCCTGACTTGCCGTTCGTGCTGTTCACCGGCAAGGGCAGCGAGGAAGTCGCCAGCGACGCGGTGTCCGCCGGCGTCACCGACTACCTCCAGAAGGAGACCGGCACCGACCAGTACACCGTGCTCGCGAACCGCGTCGAGAACGCCGTCGACCGGTTCCGGTCGGAGCGCGCGCTCGCCGAACGCAACCGCCGCCTCGAGACGCTCATCAGCAACCTCCCCGGAATCGTCTACCGCTGCGAGAACGACCCGGACTGGCCGATGGAGTTCGTCAGCGGCGAGTGCGAGCGCCTCACCGGCTACACCGCCGACGCGCTCGAGTCCGGCGACGTCGTCTGGGGCGACGACGTCATCCACCCCGAAGACCGCGACCGCATGTGGGTCGCCGTCCAGGACGCGCTCGACGACCGCGAGCCGTTCGAAGTCACGTACCGAATCCGGACGCGCGACGGCACCGTCAAACACGTCTGGGAGCGCGGCCGCGGCATCTACGGCGACGACGGCGACCTGGTCGCCCTCGAAGGTTTCATCACGGACATCACCGACCAGCGCGAACACGAACGCGAACTCGAACGCCAGAACGACCGCCTCGAAGAGTTCGCGTCCATCGTCAGCCACGACCTCCGCAACCCCCTGAACGTCGCCGACGGCCGCCTCGAACTCGCGCGCCAGGACTGCGACAGCCCCCACCTCGACGACGTCGCCGCCGCCCACGACCGCATGTGGACGCTCATCGACGACCTCCTCACGCTCGCGCGGAACGGCCAACTCGTCACGGACACCGAACGCGTCTCCCTGTCCACCGTCGCCGAGGACTGCTGGGACAGCATCCTGACCGGCGACACCACACTCACGGTCGCCAGCGACCGCGAGTTGTTCGCGGACGCCGACCGCCTCACCCAGCTGCTCGTGAACCTCTTCCGGAACGCTACCGAACACGGCGCGTCCACTGTCACTGTCGGCAGCCTCGACTCCGCGGCCGCCGGGACTGACGCCAGAGCGGACGGCCCGAACGCGGAGGGGTTCTTCGTCGCCGACGACGGCCCCGGCCTCCCACCAGACGACCGCGACACCGTCTTCGACGCCGGCTACACGACCAGTGAGGACGGCACCGGCTTCGGACTCGCCATCGTCGAGAGCGTCGCGGAAGCCCACGGCTGGTCGGTGTCGATTACGGACAGCGAGACGGGCGGCGCCCGCTTCGAAGTCACGGGCGTCGACCCGCCCTGACGGACTCGACGGCTACCCGGACGGCTACCAGGTGCCGTGGAACGTGTCGAAGGAGAGTTCGTCCAGCGGCTTGTTGCCGACCGCAATCTCGTACTCGCCGGGCGTCAGCATCGGCTTGTCGAACTGCGGGCCGTCGTCGGTCGTGATGCGCGGACACCCAGTGTTCACGAACGCGTCCATGTCGAAGTTCATCAGGCGGTCGGGCGTCACCTCGTCCATCGTGATGAGGTAGGCGTTGTCGTTGTTCTCCACGATTTCCTCGGCGACGTCCCAGCGGCCCTGCCCGATTTTCGTGCAGAAGATGACGCCCCACTTCTCGGCGCTCATCGCCTTGTGGACGGTGGCGTACCGCTGCTTCAGGAACTTCTCCGTGTCCGCGACGGAGACGGAGTTGTTCACGGGGTCGGCGATGACGACTTTCTTGTCCGGGTGCTCCATCGCGAGGCCGAGCGGGTGGAACTTCCCGCCGCCGACGTACAGCACCTGGTCGGCGTCGATGTCCGCGCTCGCGTAGTTACAGCCCAGGACCTGGCCCTCGTGCGTGAGGCGGTCGTCGCCCTTCCGCGTGTGCACGTCGAACCCCTTCCCGGTCAACCACTCCTTCATGTCGTCGAAGAGGTTCATGTGCTGGGCGGTCGTGACGAGGCCGACGTCGCCGACCTCCAGTTCGTCCAGCGCCTCCTCCATGATGGGTTCGACGTCGACGTTCGAGAACAGCGGCACGTAGATGATTTTCTCGGACTCCTTCATCGGCGAGTGCCCGAAGTGGACGAAGACGTCTGTCCGCTTCATCATGTACGTGTCGAGGTCGCAGGCGCCGTAACACGGCTGCCCGG
>JBDGQF010000316.1:0-6757 GCA_042219255.1 Halobacterium sp.
TGACCGTCGTCGTCTCGTACGCGTCGCCCGCGGACTTCGACTTCGACTCGGTCGCGCGCGACCCCGCGGACGTCGACGCCGCCGCGCGCACTGACGGCGGGACGGCCGACGGTGACGCGGCGGCCAGCGGAGGTGACCAGGCATGATGAGCGAGACCGTCTTCACGGTCGTCGTCTGGACAATCTGGCTGTCCGAGGTCGTGTTCGGCGCGGTCGTCGTCTACTGGTTCGTCACCCAGGGGCTGTCCGACGACTCGCAGGCGGCCGTCACCGGCGTCGCGCCCCTGGAAGACCGGTCGTACACGCTCCAGTCGCTGGGGATGTGGGCGGCGTTCTTCGTCGTGCTCCTCGTCGGCATCATCGTCGCCTCCTGACCGTGACGGACGCCATCACCGAGGTCGCGCCTGACGTCTACGACCTCACGCTCGAAGCCGGCGACGCGCGCTACCGCGCGTTCCTCGTCGACGGCGACGCACCGACGCTCGTGGACTGCGGGTTCGACCGGACGACGGACGCACTCGCCGACCGGCTGTCCGCCCTCGGCGTGACGCCGGAACGACTCGTCGTCACGCACGTCCACCCAGACCACACGGGCGGCTACGACGCCGTCGTCGACCGCTACGCGCCGACGACGTACGTGCCAGCGGAGTCCGACCACGACTTCGCGCACGCGCCCGACCACCGCTACGGCCACGGCGACACCGTCGGCCCCTTCGAGGCAGTGCACGTCCCCGGCCACACCGGCGACAACTACGCGCTCGTCGACGAATCGCGTGACGTGGCCGTCATGGGGGACGCCGCCATCGGCGCGGACTGGCGCGGCCTCCCCGCGGGCTACTTCGTGCTCGTCGAAGGCATCTACTCGAACGACCTGCGCGCCGCCGAACGCAACCTCGAACGCCTCCAAGCCTACGACTTCGACGTCGGCCTCGTCTTCCACGGCAGCCACGTCCGCGGGGACGCACGCGAGAAACTGGACGCGTTCCTCGACTTCCCCGGGAAGCCCGACGAGTGGCCGGACGGGGACTGACCGTCCCTCCGCTCGTGACCCCGATTCCCCGCGCCCTCGCCGGATGGGCGCGACGCGTCCGGCGCCCCCGAACCAAACGGATTTTAAACGACCGCGTGCAATCGAAGGACAACAGAGCTGATTCCGCCTATGGAGATGCCACGCCGATTCAACAGTTACTGCCCGCACTGTGACGAACACCACCAAATCGAGGTCGAGAAGGTCCGGACGGGCCGCTCGTCCGGCATGAAGTGGGACGCTCGCCGCACGAAGCGCGCGAACGCCTCCATCGGGAACCACGGCCGGTTCTCGAAGGTGCCGGTCGGCAACAAGCCGACGAAGAAGACCGACCTCAAGTACCGCTGCAGCGAGTGCGGCAAGGCCCACCTCCGCGAGGGATGGCGCACCGGCCGACTGGTGTTCCAGGACTAACGATGGCGGGAGGATTCTTCAAAGTCGAGTGTCCGGACTGCGAGAACGAACAAGTCATCTTCGGCAAGGCCTCCTCGGAAGTCGCCTGCGCCGTCTGCGGGACGACGCTCGCGCGTCCGACCGGCGGCGAGGCCGAGTTCACGGGTGAGGTCGTCGAGACCGTCGAGGCGAGATGAAGTACGTCGGCTGGCCCGAGGAGGGCGAACTCGTCGTCGGCAAGGTCGACGACATCGAGGACTTCGGCGTGTTCGTCGACCTCGAAGAGTACGAGGACAAGCGCGGCCTCGTGCACGTCAGCGAAGTGGCCAGCGGCTGGATTAAGAACGTCCGCGACCACGTCAACGAAGACCAGACGGTCGTCGCGAAAGTCCTGGACGTCGACGAGTCCGCACAGCAAATCGACCTCTCGCTGAAGGACGTCAACGACCACCAGCGCTCGGACAAGATTCAGGAGTGGAAGAACGAGCAGAAGGCCGACAAGTGGCTGACGCTTGCGTTCGGCGAGGACATGGCCGACGACCAGTTCCGCCGCATCGCCAACGAACTGCTCGGCGAGTTCGGGAGCCTCTACGAGGGGTTCGAGCAGGCGGCGATTCACGGCTACGAGGCCCTGGAGTCCACCGACCTGGACGACGACGAGCAGGACGCCATCGTGGAGACGGCGCGCGAGAACGTCTCCGTGCCGTACGTCACGGTCACGGGGTACGTCACCCTGGAGTCGCCGGACGCCGACGGCGTCGACGACGTGAAGGAAGCACTGCAGGCCGCCGAGGGGAACGGCGAAGTCCCCGACGAGGCCGACCTGGAAGTGACGTACGTCGGCGCGCCCGAGTACCGCATCCGCGTGCAGGCGCCGAACTACAAGACCGCGGAGCACGAACTCGAAGCGGCGGGCGCGCGCGCCGTCGACGAAATCGAAGCGCAGGGCGGCAGCGGCGCGTACCACCGCGAGCGCCAGCTCGACGAGGAGTGACGTCGCCCCAACGAGTATGAAGTCCGACATCCGGGTGTGTTCGGCGTGGGAGTCCCGCCACGACCGCCCGGTGTACACGCTTTCTGCGGAGTGTCCCGACTGCGGCGCGGACGCCGTCAACAGCGCGCCGGCGCCGTTCGACCCTGACGACCCGCACGGGCGCTACCGACGCGCTCTTAAGGAGCGCGGCCGCCCTTAGGGTATGGACGAAATCGACATCGCGTGGGAGTCCGAACCGGAACTGGATGACCCCGTGTTCGTCGAGGGCCTGCCGGGCGTCGGCCACGTCGGGAAACTGGTCGCCGAGCACGTCGTCGAGGAAGCCGAGAGCGAACTCGTCGCGCGCGTGCACAGCGAGCACTTCCCGCCACAGGTGACGGTCGGCGACGACAGCGTCGCGGAACTGGCGGCCGCCGAAATTCACGCCGTCGACACGGAGGGCCGCGACCTGCTCGTGCTGACGGGCAACCACCAGGCCCAGGACAACGTCGGCCACTACCGCGTGACGGACGCGTTCCTGGACGTCGCCGACGAGTTCGACTCGACGGAACTGTACGCGCTGGGTGGCGTCCCGACTGGCGAACTCGTCGAGGAGCACGACGTCATCGGCGCCGTCTCGGACGCCGACCTGAAGGAACGCCTCGAGGAAGCCGGCGTCGAGTTCCGCAGCGAGGAGCCGGCGGGCGGCATCGTCGGGTCGAGCGGCCTGCTGCTCGGCCTGGGCGGCCGCCGCGGGTTCGACGCGGCGTGCCTGATGGGGGAGACGTCGGGCTATCTCGTCGACCCGAAGGCGGCGAAGGCCGTGCTCGCGGTGCTGGAGGACATGCTCGGGTTCGACGTGAACGAGGACGCCCTGGACGACCGCGCCGACGAGATGGAGGAGGTCGTCAGTCGCCTGCGCGAGATGGAGGAGGGGCCGAGCCCGGGCGGCGAGGAAGACCTGCGGTACATCGGCTGACGGGGCGACGGCGGGCGCCGCCGGCGGCGAACGACACTTGGTTTTCGCGGGCCTACGATTGGGTGTGCTCCCGGAGTGGCTAGCCGTGGGACTCCTGCTGGCGGCAGCGTTCAGCGCCGCCGCGGGCGTGCTGTTCGTGGTCGCCCAGCGGTGGTTCCCCGCCGAGCCGGTGGCGCCGGCGGGCGAGCGCTCCGGGGAGTGGAAGCGCCGCCGCGAGATTCGCGAGTACTTGCGCGCCATCGACGAACCGTTCGCCGAAGACCACCCAGTTGCGGGGACGCACGTCGCGTTCTTCCTGCCGGGCCGGGACGTCGCCGTGACGTTCGACGCGCAGGCGTACTTCCGCATCCGGAACGCGGACGTCGACGTCGTGCTCGCCGAACACGAGATGCCGGGCCGCGCGCTCGGCGGCCGCCTGCCGTTCGAGACGCCGCCGCTAGACGACGTGTTCGACGACCCGGAACGCGGAGACGCCGGCGACGACGGGGACGCGGACAGCGTGGACGCCGCGTTCGAGACGCTGGGCGTCGACCGGTCGGCGAGCGAGCGCGAGGTCAAGCGCGCGTACCGCGAGCGCGTGAAGGCCGTCCACCCAGACCACGGCGGCGACCGCGAGACGTTCGAGCGCGTGCGGGAGGCGTACGCGACGGCGCGCCAGGCCGCCCAGTCGTAGCGCCGGGTGTCGGTCTAGGGGCCGCGACCGCTGCACCTAACCCTGCGCAGGTCCAGGGTGGAGGCGTGAGCGACACGCCGTCCTGGGTCGAGTTCGGCGAGCGGGCCGTCTATCTGCCGGCAGCGGACGCAGTCGTGCTCGCAGACCTCCACGTCGGCCGGGACGCGGCGTCGAACGTCGCGCTCCCGCTGGGCGAGCGCGACGACATCGTCGACCGACTGGCGTCCCTGCTCGCGGCGTTCGACCCGGAGACGGTCGTGGTCGCCGGCGACCTCTTGCACGTCCACGGCGGTCTCCCGGACGGCACGCACGAGACGGTGAACGCCATCGAGACGACCGTCCGGGGCGCGGGCGCCAGCCTTCGCGTAGCACGCGGCAACCACGACACGATGCTGGACGCCGTCGGCGTCGACGGCGAGGACGTCGTCGAACTCTCGGACGGCACCGCGGTCTGGCACGGCCACGACGACCCGCCGGTGGACGCCGACCGGTACGTCGTCGGCCACGAACACCCGGCGGTCGAAATCGAGGGGACGCGCCACCCGTGTTTCCTGCACGGCCCCGACCAGCACAACGGCAGCGACGTGCTCGTGCTCCCGGCGTTCACGCGCCTCGCCGCGGGGACGCTCGTGAACGGCCTGACGCGGGACGACTCGCTGTCCTCGATGCTGTCCGACCCCGACGGCTTCCGTCCCGTCGTCGTCAGCGAGGGGGAGACGCTGGCGTTCCCCGCGCTCGGCGAACTGCGCGGCCTGCTGTGACTACGCGAAGTCCTCGACGACTGCGTCTGCGGCGGCCGCCCCGCTCTCCAGCGCGCCGTTAATCGAGGAGTCGTGCGTGTAGTCGCCGGCGAGGTAGACGGGGCCGGCGGGGTCGCGCGCGGACGGCAGGTCGTCGTGGACGCCCGGCGGTTGCGCGAACTGCGCGGAGTCGATGCGGTCTGTCCGGAGGAGTTCGAAGTCGCCGAGTGACGCCGCCGGATACCATGCCGACACGACGTCGCGCGCCTGCGTCGCCAGGTCGGCGTCCGTCTCGTCGCGGCGGCCGACGGTGGTCGCAGCGACGAGCGCCCTGCCCTCGGGCGCATATTCGGGCGCGACCCCCGAGAGCGGCGCGACGGTAGTGGGAATCTCGCCGGCGGCGTTGAGGTGGATGCGGTCGCTGTCCGCGAGCGGGTGGCCGACCGGCACGCCGAAGTACTGCGTGACACAGCCCTTCGCGTCGGTCGGAACCGCGTCCACGCCCGTCAACTCCGCGCTCGACTTCGGGTCGGCGGCGACGACCACCGCGTCGGCGTCGACTGTCTCGCCCGGGATTCGGACTGCGGCCCCGGCGTCGCCGACGTCGATTCCTTCGACGGGCGTCTCCGTGACGACGCGCGCGTCCGCCGCCACCGCCGCGTCCGCGAGTTGCCGCGTAATCTCGCCCATCCCCCTCGCGGGGACGACGGTGCGTCCCTCCGACAGCATCTTGAACGTGAACTCGAAGACGCGCTTGGACGTGGACAGCGACCTGTCGAGCGTGATGCCGCCGTAGAACGGCCGCACGAACCGCTCGACGTACCGCTCGGAGAACCCGCGCCCGTAGAGGTAGCGCTCGATGGTGGCGTCCGGCCCCGAGAACACGTCCTCCAACGACTTCGCGCGGACGTCCGCACGCAGGCGCAGCGTCCGGAGTTTGTCCATCGTGGAAATCTCCGTGTTGAACAGCGTCTGCGTGAGCGCGCCCGGGTCGCGCAGCGGGTCGGCGAGCACCGAGCGCCGGTCGCCGCGGCAGACCACTGCGCCCGGCGAGAACGCGCGCAGGTCGAGCGCGTCGAAGTCCAGTTCGCGGCGCGCGGCGGGGTACGCGGTGAACAACACCTGGAAGCCGCGGTCGAAGACGAAGCCGTCGCCGCGGTGCGAGCGCACGCGCCCGCCGACGTCCTCGCGTCGCTCGAACACCGTCACGTCGAAACCCTCGGCGGCGAGTCGGCGCGCGGCCGTCAGGCCGGCGAGGCCGGCGCCGACGACGACGACACGGGAGTCTGTCATGCCCGGTGGTTGGCCGTCGCGCGCCAAGAACGTGCGGGCTTCCCGTTCACGCGGACTGACGGGTCGCTGAACGAACGTTTTTGTAGGGGGACGGAGCTACAGTGACTCGATGTCAGGGCACGCGGAAGCGGCGTACGACGCCGCAATCGAGGCGTACTACAGGGCGGCGCGGGCGGGCGACGTCGACGACGAGACGGTCGCCGTCGTCCGCGACGCCGCAGACCACATGCGGTCGGCGGCCACCGAGGACGGCGCGCCGTGGTCGGTCGCGTCGGACTAGCGCGTCAGCGGCGGCGGGCGTCCGGAAGGGACAGGGCTTTTCGCTCGCACCGTGAAGCGGCGCGCATGGAGACGACGCCCGCCTTCGAGGGACTGGAGTGCGTGGACTGCGAGGAGACGTTCGACGCGGAGACGGCGACCCACCGGTGTCCGGACTGCGGCGGTATCCTCGACCCGACGTACGACTACGACGCCCTGGACGTCGACCGCGAGACGTTCGCGTCCCGGCGCTTCGACTCGATGTGGCGCTACGAGGAACTGCTGCCGTTCGCGCGCGACGCAGCGGTGTCGATGGGCGAGGGCGCGACGGCGCTCGTCGAGTGCCCGACGCTCGCCGACGAGATGGGCGTCGGCGAGGTGTACATCAAGGACGAGGGCCGGAACCCGACGGGGACGTTCAA
>JBDGQF010000397.1:0-6750 GCA_042219255.1 Halobacterium sp.
GACGTAGACGTCCTGGTACTCGCGGCGCGCGTCCTGGATGTCCCGCAGCGCCTGCCGGAGGCCCGCTTCCTCCCGGAACACGTTGACGTTCTCCGTCATCGTCTCCTGGAGGTCGGCGCGCACGTCGGCGTGGTTAACGCCGTCCTCGCGTTCCAGCAGCGTCTCGATGCGCTCCTCCTCTGCGGCCGCGGCGGCCTCGACGACGGCGTCCGGGTCTGCCGCGTCCGGGTCGTCGACGCTGCCGCCGTCGGCGGCCGCGGGTTCGCGGTCGGGTTCGCCGACCGGCTGGCCGAGCTCCTCGCGCTCGGCGTCCGGGTCGGGCCCCGTCTCGATTTTCGGCTCCGGCATGTCCGCGCCCGCGGCGTGCCGGCCGGCGCGCGCGCCGAACACGATGAGTTCCGGGAGCGCGTTCCCGCCGAGGCGGTTCGCGCCGTGGAGGCTGACGCACGCGCACTCCCCAGCGGCGTACAGGCCGTCGATGCACGTCTCGCCGTGCTCGTTCACTTCGATGCCGCCCATCGCGTAGTGCTGGCCGGGCTTGACGGGCATCGGCTCTTCGAGGCCGTCGACGCCCTCGAAGTCGCGCGCGAGGTGGAGGATGTTCTCCAGGCGGTCGGTGATGCGTTCCTCGCCGAGGTGGCGCATGTCGAGGTAGACGTACTCGTCCTCGACGCCGCGGCCCTCCTGGACTTCCGTGAGTTCGGCGCGCGCGACGACGTCGCGGGACGCGAGTTCGCCGTCGTTGGTCGCGTACCCGTACTCGAACATGAAGCGCTCGCCCTCGCTGTTGTAGAGGATGCCGCCCTCGCCGCGCACGCCCTCGCTGATGAGGACGCCCGTGGAGGGGAGCGTCGTCGGGTGGAACTGAATCATTTCCATGTCCTCCATCGGGACGCCCGCGCGGTACGCGATGGCGACGCCGTCCCCGGTGTTCGCGACGGCGTTTGTCGTGTGGTCGAACGCCTGCCCGAGGCCGCCCGTCGCGAGAATCACGCCGTCGTTCGCGCGGAACCCGGCGATTTCGCCGGACTGGACGTCCCACGCGACGATGCCGTGGCACTCGCGCTCGTTCGGGTCGTCCTCGCCCGTCACCGCGACCTGGCTGACGTACCACTCGTCGTACACCTCGATGCCACGTTTGACCACTTGCTCGTAGAGCGTGTGGAGCATGTGGTGGCCGGTCTCCGCGCCGGCGTACGTCGTCCGCGGGAACGACAGGCCGCCGAACGGCCGCTGGCTGACCGTGCCGTCCTCCTCGCGGGAGAACGGCATCCCCCAGTGTTCTAGCTGGATGACTTCGTCCGGCGCCGTCTGCGCGAACGTGTCAACGGCGGGCGCGTCGCTGAGGTAGTCCGCGCCCTTCATCGTGTCGTACGCGTGGTCTTGCCACGAGTCGCCCTCGCGGAGCGCGGCGTTGATGCCGCCCTCCGCGGCGCCCGTGTGCGAGCGCACCGGGTGGAGTTTCGTGACGATTGCTACGTCTGCGCCTTCCTCGTCGGCGGCGATTGCGGCACGGAGTCCCGCGCCGCCACCACCGACAACGATTACGTCGTGCTCGTACATGTTACCAGAATTTGAGGTTCTGCTTGACCGCTTCTCGCTTCAGTTCTTGGATGTGCTCGGTGAGCGGGATGTCCTTCGGACAGACGTTCGTACACGAGAACTGGGTCTGGCACCGCCAGACGCCGTGCTCCTGCTCGATGATTTCTAGGCGCTCCTGGCGCTTCTGTTCGCCCTCGCGCTCGTCCATGTAGAACCGGTAGGCCTTGTTGATGGCCGCCGGCCCGAGGTACTTGTTGTCGCCGGCGGCGATGTTACACGAGGACATGCACGCGCCACACCAGATACAGCGCGTCGAGAGCTTGATGTTCTCGCGGTTCTCGCGGCTCTGGCGCTGCTCTTCGAGTTCGCCCTCCGGGAGGTCGTCCGGGTCGAAGAACGGGTCGACGGACTCCATCTGGTCGTAGAAGTGGTCCATCTCCACCACGAGGTCTTTCACGACGTCCTGGTGTGGGAGCGGTTCGACCCGCACCGGCCAGTCCAGGTCGGCAATCTGGGTCTGGCAGCCGAGCTGCTGGCTGCCGTTGATGAAGAACGCGTCCGACCCGCAGACGGCCTGCCGGCAGGAGTGCCGGAACGTGAGACTGGAGTCGTACTCGTCGCGCGCGTAGATGAGCGCGTCGAGGACGGTCATCCCCTTCTCGAAGGGCACCGTGAACGAGTCGAAGCGCGGCTCTTCTTTCCCCTCGATTTCGGGGTCGTAGCGGAACACCTTCAGTTCGACCGTCTCCCCCTCGATTTCGGTGGCGCCGGCCGCGGCCTCCTCGGCTTTCTGTTCGGCGCGCTCTCGTTTCTCGGCCAGCCGTCGCTCGTGGTGCGGCTTGGACGAGGGCTGTTCGGTCTCGGACTCGGTCTCAGTTTCCGGTGTCTGCGTACTCATGTTAGAATCCCGCGAGCGTGTTTGCGACGCGAATCCCCTGCACGACCAGCAGGAGGGCGGCGACGCCGAGCACGACCTGTGCGGCGCGCTTGGCCGTGCCGTCCAGCCCCTGGTTGACGAGCGCGTTGTAGACGCCGTTGACGCCGTGGAACGTCGCCGTCACGAGGAACAACACCATCGTGACGTAGTAGCCGAGGGTCTGCATTCGCGCCTGCGAGCCGGCGAACTCGATTTCGTAGGCGTGGTGGACGAAGTGGAGGTTGAAGAAGTGGAACGCGAGCACGACGACGAGGAACGCCGCCGTGATGCGCTGCAGTAGCCACGCCGTCGACCCTGACCGGAACGAAGAGTAGCGTTCAGCCATTGTTAGAATGCCCCCGAGACGAACGTCGGCACGCTCGCGACGACGATGACGCCGGTCAACACGAGCGACGCGTAGAAGCTCTTGTCCTGCGATTCCAGTCCGACGCCGAGGTCGACGAACAGCAGGCGGACGCCGTTGAGGATGTGGAAGACGGCGACTGCGAGCAGGCCGACCTCGAGGAGTCGGACGAGCGCGAGGCTCTCCAGCCCCTGAATCGTGCTGTTGAACGTTTCCGCGCCCTGCAGCGACGTGCTGAGGACGGCGATGTGGGTGAAGAGATACCCGATGAGTACCCACCCCGTGAACTTGTGGAACACCCAGGCCCACATCCCGGCCGAAAACTCCCGCCACCGGCCGAAGTCCTCGATGAGGCCTCGGTCGTACGACTCACTCATACCATTCGGAGGGTGAGGCCCCTCCGCACATAGAAGTTACTACACGGGCACGCTGCGCGGGCGGGCGCTGACCCGAAATTTTGCCACCTCGGGTCTGGCGACGGACAGGTTCCGGCGGAGGCCTCGCGGCACACGGGTCGGTGCTGGCGGGCGTCGGAAGAACAGATGGGGTGGTGTCGTGACAGCTGGACGGCGTGCGGCGTTAGTTCGGCGCGTTCAGCCTTCGATGATGGTGCCGCCGGCGCCGACGGCGATGGTCGTGGCGCCGCGCACGACGGCCTTCAGGTTCTCGCCAGTCGGCGTGCTGCGCGCCTCCCACTCGCTGTCCGGGCGCTCGTAGACGTTCCCGCCGCCGCCGACGGTGAACCCGTCGCCGGACTCGACCTCGACGTCGCGGAGCGTGGCGTCGCCGGTGTCGGCGCGCCGCCACTCGCTGCCGTTCCAGCGGTAGACGGTGCCGCCCGCGCCGGACACCCAGACGTCGTCGAAGCCGTCCGAGTCGACGCCGTAGAAGTTGTGGTTGGCGTCCTCGACGCCGAGTCTGTCCCACGTGCCGCCGTCCCGCGTGTAGAACACGCTGGTGTTGCCGTCGACGATGTGGCCCTTCCGGTCGTCGAAGAAGTCGACGGCGTGGATGGCGGCGCCGGAACCGGGCGTGGTGTAGTCCCACGAACCCGTCGCGCCGTCCTCGTACGAGTAGTACATTTTCCCGGAGTCGCCGGCGACGTACACGTTCGCTTCGTCCGCGTTCCCCGTCACGGAGACGTCGTTGAAGTTGTTCGTGACGTCCATCGGCGCCGAGTGGTCGGTCAGCACGCCGGCCTCGACGTCGTACTCGCCGATGGCGCCGGACGCGCCGACGAACCACAGGCGCTTGCCGTCGTCAGTGACGTCGGCGCCGTAGAGGTCGTTGCCGTTCCCCGTGGGGCCGCCGTCCAGCAGTTTCGTCCAGCCCTCGCCGCCGCGCTCGAGGACGACGCCGCCCCCGCCCACGGCGTACGCGCCCGCGGACGTGTATTCGACGTCGTGGAGCGTGCTCGCGGTGGGGGACTCCACGACGTCGAAGACGGTGTCTGTACTCGCGGCGCCCGCAGCGCCGGCGAACGCGGTGCCGGCAGCGGCCGCGCCGATTGCCTTCGTGATTCCACGCCGGGTGAACGTCGGTTGCCCTGGCATCGCAATTTGTACAAATCACTGCGGGTAGTAAAAAACTTGGATTAGTTAACTCGCGTTCAGCTCGCTTCAGACAGTTTATCGGCGCCGCTAGGAGTTTATTCCGTTTACTTGAATTTGTAATACGTTCGCGGTGGGTCGCGAGACGAATATGTTCGTTCCGGTGACTCGCCGGCGGTCAGTCCGGGCGCTCGGGCATCGTGCCCGACCGGTCGCGCTCGTACGCGCGCCGCGTCGGTCCGTCCAGTTCGACGAGGTGCACGAGCGGGTTCCCGGGATACACGACGGGGTTCTCCAGTTTCCCGACGAGCAGGCCCGTGAACGGCGCGTCGACGTCCACGACGTCGGTCTTGAACGGACTGGAGATGCTGCAGATGGACTCGCCCTCGCGGACGAGTTCGCCGCGCTCGAAGTGCATGTCCACGAGGCCGCCGTCGTCGGCGCGAATCCACGTCTTCTGGTCGCTCGTGACGATGGTGCGCCAGCCGGGCCAGTTCACCGGCTCCGTCGGGTAGACGCCGTACTCCGCGAGCACGCTCGCGACGCCGTCGAGCGCGCGGTCGATGAGCGCGCGCTGGAACCGGTGGGCCTCCCCCATCTCCACGGTGATGGTCGGCACCTCCGCCTCAGTCGCCTCGTGGCGGAGCGTCCCGGACGACCCCTCGCTGTCGATGATGACGTTCGACCCGAACGCGCGCGCCAGGCGCGGCACGCTCTCGTCGGCCATGTCCGCGCGGACGTGCAGCATGTTCGTGCGGCCGCGCGTCGACGTGTGGAAGTCCAGGCCGATGTCGCAGGGCTCGACGAAGTTCCGGAAAATCTGTGCCGCCATCCGCTTCGCGCTCGTGGAGTCCTCCTTCCCGGGGAACGACCGGTTCAGGTCGCGGTCGTAGACCGGGAGGTAGCGCTGCTGGGTGACGAACCCGGGGACGTTCAACACCGGCATGCAGACGAGCGTCCCGTGGAGGTTCGTGTGCGGCCACTCGTGGGCGACCTCGCGCACCACTTCGACGCCGTTCAGTTCGTCGCCGTGCGAGGCCGCCGACAGGAACACCGTCGGGCCGTCGTACTCGCCGTTGATGACGGAAACCGGGATTCTGACGGGGTCGCCGAGGTACGTCTCGCTGATGCTGTACCGGAGGTCGGCCCGCTCGCCGGGGTCAATCCGGCCGCCGTTGTACGTGAACGCCCCGTCGGTCATTGCCCCCGTTTCGCGGGCGACGCGTAAAAGACCGCGGCACTGGCCGTCCGTCCGTCGCACCGAGACGCCGGCCCACCGGCACCGTTTTGGTCGCGCCGGGCGTCCGTCCGGGCAATGGACGATTCGGTCACGGTGGGCGTACTCAGCCTCCACAACAGCAAGGAGACGAAAGCGATTCTGAACGCGGTGGAGGCGCTCGGCCACGACGGCGTCTGGCTGCGCGAGGACAACATCTGCGTGGACATCGCGGGCGACGGCGCGACCCTCGACCCGAACGTCGACGTCATCGCGAACCGCCTCCTGCTGTCGAAGACCGAACACCCGGCGGAACTGCTCGGCCTCGGCCTCTCGCTGAGCCGCCTCCGCCCGACGCTGAACCGCCCGGAGAACGTGCTCACCGCGTTCCACAAGTTCGCCACCGCGACGTCGCTCGTCGGCAGCGACGTCCGCCTGCCGGACGCGACGCTCGCGCTGGACGCCGACCGCCTGAACGCCGAGAAGGACAAGTACGGCGACGAAGTCGTCTACAAGACCGCTATCGGCACGCACGGCGGCGGCACGTGGAAAATCAGCGCGGACGAACAGGTCAACCCGAGAGTGGGCGAGCGGTACGCGTTCCTCCAGGAACTCGTCGAGCGCGACGGCGACGAACACCGCGACCTGCGCGTGTACGTCGTGGACGGCGACATCGTCGGGACGATGCGGCGGTACGCGCCGGAGAACGACTGGCGGACGAACGTCGCGCTCGGCGGGTCGGTCGAGGGCGTCGACGACCTGCCGGCCGACGCCGCTGACATGGCGCTCGAAGCGGCGGACGTCGTCGGCCTCGACTACGCGGGCGTCGACCTCGTTGAGGGTCACGACGGCTGGCACCTCCTCGAAATCAACCCGACGGCGGGCTTCAAGGGCCTGTTCAAGGCGACCGGCGTCAGTCCCGCGCCCCACATCGCGAAACTCGCCATCGAGACGGCGGGCGGCGGCGTCGACGACGACCAGGTCGAGGCGCTCTCCGAGACGCTGGACGACTCCACGCCGTCGACGGTGGAGACGGAACCCCAGGAGACCAAACAGGAGGTCACGACCATCGGCTACACGGAGGACGTCCTGGTCTCGGGGACGAGTGGCACCGAGCGCGTCGTCGCGAAGTCCGACACGGGCGCGTCCCGGACGAGCATCG
>JBDGQF010000216.1:0-6716 GCA_042219255.1 Halobacterium sp.
CGTTCGACGACATCAGCGAGAACGGCTGGTCGACCATCGTCGACATCAACCTCACTGGGACGTACCACTGCACGCAGGCCGCGGCCGAGTACCTGAAGGACGGCGGCGGCACGGTCATCAATCTGTCCAGCGTCGCCGGCCAGAAGGGGTCGCCGTACATGAGTCACTACGGCGCGGCGAAGGCGGCGGTCATCAACCTCACGACGACGCTGTCCAACGAGTGGGCGAGCGAGGACGTGCGCGTGAACTGCATCGCGCCGGGGTTCGTCGCGACGCCGGGCGTGGAGTCCCAGATGGGCGTCTCCGCGGACGACATCGACCGGGAGGACGTCGAGCGGCGCATCGGGACGACGGCGGAAATCGCCGACCTGGCGCAGTTCCTCGCGAGTCCCGCGAGTTCGTACGTCGTAGGTGAGACGGTGACGGCCGGTGGCGTGCCGGACGTGATGGAGAACCCGGACGTGTAGACTGCGCCAGACAGCGGTTCTGCGGGTGCTCCGGGCTGTTTCTGGGCAGCAGTGTCAACCTACCCCCACATTTATGTGATAGGTTGCCAATTGGCAGGATAGTCATGGTTAACGATGATAAAAGAGACGGGCGGGACGGCATCGATAGTAAGCAGACCTCCGGGGAGCGGACGGCACCGCTGTCGCCCGCCGCGTCGCGCCGGTCGGTGTTGAAGACGGCGGGCCTCGGCGTCACCGGGATGGCGGGGCTCGCCGGCTGTCTCGGCGGCGGTGGCGGCGGACAGTCCGGCCCGGTCACCATCGGCGTGCTCGCGCCCCACACCGGCACCGAGAACCCAATCGGGAACTCCATCGCCGAGGGCGCGAAACTCGCGGCAAACCAGCTCAACGGCGAGGACGGCGTCCTCGGCGAGGACGTCGAAGTCGTCGTCAAGGAGACGAACGAGAAACCCCAGACTGGCAAGGACAAGTACCAGGAACTCACCGTCGGCGAGGAAGTCGACGTGACGACGGGCGTGTTCACGAGCGAAGTCCTCCTGAACATCATGGACAGCATCGCCAGCCAGGAGACCGTCCACCTCACGACGGGCGCGGCGACGCCGGAAGCCGCGACGATGGTCAACGAGAACTACGACGAGTACAAGTACTGGTTCCGCACCGGCCCCGTGAACGCCCACTACCTCGGCACGAACATGGTGGACTTCGCGGACGCGAAGTTCTCGGACATGGGCTGGGAGTCCGTGTACGTCCTCGTCGAGGACTTCGCGTGGACGGAGCCAGTCGACTCCGTGCTCGAGGAGAACCTCTCCGACGCCGGCGTCGAAGTCGTCGGGAAGAACCGGTACGCCAGCGGCACGAAGGACTTCTCCACCATCTTCGACCAGGTCGAGGAGTCCGGCGCCGACGCCGCCTACGTCGCGATGGCGCACACTGGTAACGCCGCCATCACGCAGTGGGCGAAACAGCAGCGCCCGTTCGCGTTCGGCGGCATCCACGTCCCCGCCCAGTTGCCGTCCTACTACAAGCTCGTGAAGGGCGCGTGCCGGTTCGCCGTCACGCAGAACTCCGCGACGCCGACCAGCGAGGTCACCGAGAAGACCGTCCCGTTCGCGGACGCCTACAAGGAACAAGTCGGGAAGTACCCCGTCTACACGGGGTACATCACGTACGACGCGGTCAAGCAGTACGCCGCCGCCGTCGAGGCCGCGGAGTCCCGTGCGGCCGACGACGTCATCGGCGAACTGGAGTCCTCGACGTTCACGGGGACGACCGGCCCAATCAACTACTACGGACATGACGCCGACTACACGCACGACGTCGTCTACGACGCCGAAGGCGAGGACGGCGTCCGGCCGCTCTGGTTCCAGTGGCAGGAACAGGACGGCAGCGGCAAGCAAGTCACCGTCTCGCCGGAGTCGCTGAAGCAGGGGTCGTACCGGAAGCCGCCGTGGGTCTGACCGATGGCGCTCGACCCCGCCAGCGTCCTCGTCAACGCGGTGATGAGCAGCGCGCTGTACGCGCTCATCGCCATCGGGTTCACGCTCATCTTCGGCGTCGGCGGCGTCCTCAACCTCGCGCACGGCGCCGTCCTGACAATCGGCGCGTTCACCGCGTACTACGTCGTCTCCGTCGCCGGCCTCGGTATCTGGGCGGGCGCGCTCGCCGCCATCGCCGTGCCCGCGGCGTTCAGCGCGGCGCTGTACCTCGGGATGATTCGCCACGTCCAGGACGAACCGATTACGGTGATGATTCTGACGCTCGTCACCGCCATCGCCGTCGAGGAAATCGTGAAACTGTTCGCCGGGACGCAGGCCGCCGTCATCCCGTCGCTGGTCACCGGCACGGTGCCAGTCGCGGGCGGCGTGCAGGCGAACCGCCTGCTCGTGTTCGTCGCGTCGACGCTGTTCGTCGTCGCGCTGTTCGGGTTCGTGAACTACACGCGCACCGGGAAAGCCATCCTCGCGACGAGCATGAGCGCGACCGGCGCGTCCCTCGTCGGCATCGAGAGCGAGCGCATGTACCTCTACACGTGGGTGCTCGCGGGCGCGTTCGCGGGGTTCGCGGGCCTCCTGCTCGGGTCGCTGCAGACCGCCACGTGGAACATGGGCCGGTCGCCGCTCGTGCTGTCGTTCAGCATCGTCGTCCTGGGCGGCATCGGCTCCATCAGGGGGAGTCTCGTCGGCGCGTACGTCATCGGGTTCCTGGAGACGCTGACGACGTCGTACGTCGACTCCTCGCTGAGCGGCCTCGCCGGCCTCGTCGTCCTGGTGTTGATACTGCTCGTGAAACCCGAGGGCCTGTTCGGCCGTGAGTTCACCGAGTGATCATGTCTGAGAACACGCTCAGCGACGTCCTCGACCCGCGGACGCTCGCGCTCAGACACCGCATCGGCCTGGTCGCGCTCGCCCTGCTCGGCACCGCGCCGCTGTGGGTGCCACTGTTGTACGCGGGCGGCCAGGGCCTCCTGCACTTGCGCACGCTCACCGCGGCGATGTTCTTCGGGATGTTCGCGATGAGCTGGGACGCCGTCTCCGGCTACACCGGACAGATTAGCTTCGGGCACTCGCTGTTCTTCACCGTCGGCGGCTACGGGAGCGCGCTCCTCAACCTCGGCTGGGGCGTCCCGCCCGTGCTCGCCGTCGTCCTCGCGACCCTGCTCGCGGCGGCCGTCGGCGTGCTCGTGGGCGTGCCCGCGCTCCGCCTCGAAGGCCCGTACCTGTCGCTGGTGACGCTCGTCGCGCCGCTCATCCTCCTCCAGGTGTTCGTCGTGTACAGCGACGTCTTCGGCGGCGAACTCGGCATCAGCAACCCCGCGCCGCTCGTCGAAACTGGGTCGTTCGCGCAGGAGACGACCGCGTTCTTCTACGTCGCGTTCGGCCTGTTCGTCGCCATTCTCGTCGTCTTGCTCGCGGTGACGCGGTCGGACGCCGGCGCGGTGTTCACCGCGATTCGCGAGGACGAACAGGCCGTCGCGGCCGCCGGCCTCAACCCCGCGAAGTTCAAGATTTTCGCGTTCGTGCTGTCCGCGGCCGTCGGCGGCGTCGCCGGCGCCGTGTTCGTCCACACCATCGGAAAGCCGTCGCCGAGCCAACTGCTCGTGTTGACGGTGAGCACGGAAGTCATCATCGCGAGCGTCGTCGGCGGCATGGGCACCATCACGGGCGCCGCCGTCGGCGGCATGTTCCTCTCCGTGTTCCGCAGCTGGCTGAGCAACGTCACGGCCACCGTCCCGGGCCTCGGCCTCGCCGTCGGCAAACTCGACCTCGTCATCTTCGCCGTCGGCACGCTCGCGCTCCTCTTCTACCTGCCCGGCGGCCTCGTGCGCTGGGGCGTCGTCCGCGGCCGCGCGCTCCTCTCGACAGACGAGGCGGCCGCGACGGACGGCGGCCGCACGCCGCCGGAACAGGTCGCGGCGTCCTGGCGCGACGCAATCGACCGACTGCGAGGTGGTGACGGTGAGTGACGAGTACGGCCCCGACGACGGCCTGCTCGTCCTCGACGAAGTCACGAAGACGTTTGGCGGCCTTGTCGCCGTCGACGAACTCTCCTTCGCCGTCGAGGACGGCGAAATCCTGGGGTTCATCGGGCCGAACGGCGCCGGGAAGTCCACGACGTTCAACTGCATCACCGGCCGGTTCCCGCCGACGTCCGGCACCGTCTACTACGACGGCGAGGACGTCACCGGCGAACCCGCATACCGGATGGTCAAGCGCGGGATGTCGCGGACGTTCCAGTCGTTCCGGCCGCTGGAAGACCGCAGCGTCCTCGCGAACGTCGCGCTCGCACTCACGCCAGACCGCCTCTTCTCGCTGTCCGGCCTCCGCGGCGAGACCAGCGAGCGGGCGCGCGCGGTCTGCGAGCGCGTCGGCCTCGGCGACAGACTCCACCAGACGCCGGACGAACTCCCGCACGCCGGCCTGCTGCGCCTCGAACTCGGGCGCGCGCTGGCGACCGACCCAGACCTCTTGCTCGTCGACGAACCGTTCGCGGGCCTCGCGAGCGGCGAAGTCGCGGAGGTGTCCGCGCTCCTGGAGTCGCTGCGCGAGGAGGGCATCACGCTGGTCGTCGTCGACCACAACATGCGCGGCCTGCTGTCGCTCATCGACCGCGCCATCGTCATCCAGTTCGGCGCGAAAATCGCGGCAGGGCCGCCGGACGCCGTGAAGCGCGACGAGACCGTCCAGGAGGCCTACCTCGGGGGTGACGGCGCGTGAGCGTCCTCTCCGTCGCCGACCTCCGCGTGTCCTACGGCGAAGTGAGCGCGCTCCGCGGCGTCGACGTCGACGTCCCCGAGGGCGACGTCGTCAGCGTCATCGGCCCGAACGGCGCTGGGAAGTCCACGCTCGCGGACGCCATCTCGGGGTTCGTGGACTTCGAGGGGAGCGTCGAGTACCGCGGCGAGTCCGTCGCTGGCAAGCGGACGCCAGACCTGGTGGCGGACGGCCTCATCCACTGCACGGAGACCCGCGACCTGTTCGGCCACCTCTCGGTGGCGGACAACCTCGAACTCGGCGCGTACCGCCACGGCGACGGGATGGCCGACCGCCTGGAGTACGTCTACGACGTGTTCCCGGCGCTCGCCGAACGGAAAGGCCAGCACGCGCGCACGATGAGCGGCGGCGAACAGCAGATGCTCGCCATCGGCCGCGCGCTCATGGGCGACCCCGAGTTGCTCGTGCTGGACGAACCGACGCTGGGCCTCGCGCCCGTCATCCTCGACGACATCTCCGAGGCAATCGAGGGCATCCGCGAGGACGGCGTCACCGTCCTGCTCGCCGAGCAGAACGTGACGTTCGCGATGGACCACGCCGACCACGTCTACCTGCTGGAGAACGGCCGCATCGAGCGCGAGGGCGACCCGGAGACGCTGCGCGGCGACGACTACATCCGGGACGCCTACCTCGGCGAGTAGCTACTCGGCCAGGGTCGCCGTCGCGCTCCCCTCGACGACTTTTCTGGGCTCGCCGTCTGCACCGTCCTTGGCGCCGGCGACGACTTCCACGTCCAGTTCCACGCGCCGGCCGTCGATAGTCTCCTCGGTGGTGGCGACGCGGCCGCGTGCGGTGAGGACGTCGCCGGGGAACGCGCGCGAGACGAACCGGGTGCGGTAGGCGTCGAGGGCGTCGAGGCCGACCCACTCGCGGAGGACGCGCGACGCGACGCCGGCGCTGAACATCCCCTGTGCGAACACGCTCGGGTGGCCGGCGGCCGTCGCGTGCGGTTCGTCGTAGTGGACGGGGTTGAAGTCGCCGCTCGCGCCCGCGTACTGCACGAAGTCGCGGCGCTCCAGTGGGTCAGTCTCCACCACGGGGCCGACGTCGCCATCGTGGAGGCCGCGCTCTGCCGCTGCCGGGTCGATGTCGCCCGTGGGCGTGTCGCCGGCGTCGTCGTCCGCGGCGCCGGCCGTCTCGATGCGCGTGTTCCATGCGGACTGTACGCGTTCGCCGTCCTCGTCGTAGAAGTCCGTTCGGAGGACGGCGAACGTCATCGTGCCGCCCTTCGCGCCGTCGCGGCGGTAAACGTCCGCGAGCGTCGTCTCGCCGTGCAGGACGTCGCCGGCGCGCAGCGGCCGCCCGTACTCGTAGCGCTGCTGGCCGTGCAGGACGTACTCGCGGTCGAACCCCAGGTCGAAGCCCAGGGGCGCGTCCACGCCTCCGGCGCGGCACCGCGGGAAGAACGCCACGCGCGAGAACGTCGGCGGCGCGAGCACTGCGTCAGTCCCGCTTGCGCCGGCGGCGTCGAGGTAGGTGGGCGCCGGGTCGTTGATTGCGCGCGCGAACTCCGCGACCTTCCCGGGCTCGACGCGGAACCCGGCGACGGTGCGGCGAGTCGTCCCCACGAGGGATTCCAGCGCCGAGAGCGGACGGTCTGTCACGTCACTAGCAGGACAGGCCAGACCCAAAAGCGTTCCTCGAAACCGCCGGTTGCGTTAACTGCGATTGTGTTTCCACCAAGATACTTAACCAGACGCAACAGTAGTTGTGGTATGAGTTTCCAACTGTCAGCAGAGCAGGAGGCGGTGCGGCGGGCGGTGCGCGAGTTCGGCGAGGAGGAAATCGCGCCCGTCGCCGCCGAACACGACGAGCACAGGGAGTACCCCGCAGACCTCGTCCAGCAGGCCGCGGAGTTCGACTTCGTCGCGCCGACGATTCCCACGGAGTACGGCGGCGCCGGCATGGACAAACTCTCCCAGATCGTCGTCACGGAGGAACTGTGGCGCGCAGACCCCGGCATCGGGTCGGCCATCAG